>NZ_JAMYOC010000018.1:0-146682 GCF_040319475.1 Mesorhizobium sp. M0904
CTCACAAAGACGAGCGAAATCCCTGCGATCCCGCCCCATCCAAACATCCCCGGTTACTGCGCAACAGGCCCACAAGGGGAGAAGGAAGGACGGTGCCGCTACCGCCCTTCGCGGTACCACATAGAGCCCATCGCCAAAAGCAGCAGGCCGAGTCCGAGGAAGCCACCGAACAGCGGCACGCGCGAGACGGCCTTGAGCACGCTGTCGTCGGTGGTGCGCAGGCCGATCCAGTCATTGCCGGAAGCCGCTCCCGAGGAGCGGACTGGAACGATCGAGGGCAGCGTGACCATGCTGGTGAGATTGCCAAGTGCCGAGGCCGGCGCCAGCCGGCGAACGCTGCCGCCGGTTGCCTCAGCCGGTGGTTTCAGCCGGTTCTCGGTGGAGACCACATCGGTGAATTCCGGGGCGTTGACCGGCCCGACATGGGCCAATGCCGTCAGGTCGCCATTGCCGACCTGGTAGAGACCGATTTCGCTGGTCTCGACGCTGCCGAGGAAGACACCTGGTTCGGATTTCTCGAGCCTGACGATCAGTGCCTTGCCGGATGGCGTGATGACTTGCGCCGGGCCGGGGTCGTCGCTCATTGTCTGGCGGCGGATTTCCAGCACCATGCCGCGGCCGTCGGCGGTCAGCCGCTCTTCCTCGAGTTCGGGCTCCTTCATCAGCCAGTGGGCGATGCGCCGGTAGAGCTGGACGTGGGGGCCACCGCCCTCGAAGCCGCGCGCCCACAGCCAGCCCTGGTCGGACAGAAGCATGCCGACGCGGCCTTCGCCCTTGCGATCGAGCAGCAGCAGCGGCCGGTTGTCGGCGCCCTTCATCACCACCTCGCCCTCGGGGTTCTCGACCCCGATGGTGCGGAACCAGCGGCTCCAGTGCGGCGGCTCGGTCGCGGAGCCGTCGAGCCCGCGCGTTACCGGATGACGCTGGCCGGTATCGGTGAGGCGCGGATAGAAGGCCTTGTCGATGACCTCGCCGGTCGGCATTGCCGGCAGCGCCGATATCAGCGGCGTGCGGGCGATCGAGCTTTCGCCGGCATATTCGGGGCCTGCCGCGATCAGCAGCGCGCCGCCCTTTTCGACATATTCGGAGATATAGTCGTAATAGAGGATCGGCAGTACGTCGCGGTGCTGATAGCGGTCGAAGATGATCAGGTCGAAATCCTTGATCTTCTCAACAAACAGCTCGCGCGTCGGGAAGGCGATCAGCGACAATTCGTTGATCGGCGTGCCGTCCTGCTTTTCCGGCGGGCGCAGGATGGTGAAGTGCACGAGGTCCACCGAAGCGTCGGATTTCAGCAAATTGCGCCAGGTGCGCTCGCCCGCATGCGGTTCACCGGAAACGAGCAGTACCCGCAGATTTTCGCGAATACCGTCGATCAGCGCGATGGCGCGGTTGTTGGTGTCGGTGAGTTCGCCCGGCTCGTGGTTGATGGCGAGTTCGACAATGTTGCGCCCGGCACTGGGAATGGTCACCTGCAGCGGCATCGCCTGGCCGATGTTGGCGTGCTCGACCGATACCTGCTCGCCATTGACCGATACGCGGACATCGACCGGGCCGGTGTCGTTGTTGGTGGCGATGACGCGATAGGTCATGTCGAGCGGCTTGCCGACGAGGCCGAAGCGCGGCGCATTCTCGAAGCGAATGCGACGGTCCCTTTCATGCTCGTTGCCGGTAATCAGCGCATGCAGCGGGGCATTGAAGTCGGGTGTGCCGGACGGCGCGTCATGCACCTCGCCATCGGTGATCATGATGGCGCCGCCGATGCGCGATGGCGGCACGTCGCGGAAAGCATTTTCGAGCGAGGAAAACAACCGCGTCTCGGTGCGCTCGTCGGCGGCTTCGGCCTTGCCGGCTTCGACGACACGAACGTCGAACTGCTTGAAGCGGCCGAGACGCTGCTGAAGCCCGGCTAACGCCGCGTCGGTCTGCTTGGTGCGGTCGCCGATATCCTGGCTCTGGCTGCGGTCGACGACGACGGCGACGATGCTTTTCAGCGGCTCGCGCTCTTCGTCGAGGAACACCGGATTGAGCAGCGCCGCAGCCAGGGCAATCAGGGCTGCCAGGCGGAAAATCGCACCGCGCTGGCGAAACCAAAGGCCGGCCAGCGCCAGCAGCAGCGGCACCAGGACCACTGCGAGCAGCGGCCAGGTGATGAGCGGTTCGAAGGAGAGCGACCAGTTCATGGTCTACTGCCCCAGCCGTTCGAGCAGCACCGGGACGTGCACCTGATCGGATTTGTAGTTGCCGGTCAGCATGTACATCATGATGTTGACGCCGGCGCGCAGCGCATAGATGCGCTGCATCGGATCCGAAGGCACCGTCGGCAATAGCGGGTCGCCATTCTCGTCGACCGCCCAGGCGCCGGCGAAATCATTGGCGGTGATCATGATTGGCGAAACGCCGTCGCCGGTGCGCACCGGGCGGTTCTCGGTGTTGCTGGCTTCGAGCGATGCCTCGACCCAAAGCGGGCTGCCGGCAAAACGGCCAGGAAACTCCGGAAGAATGTAGAAGGATTTGGTCAGCACGTGGTCCGACGGCACCGGTTCCAGCGGTGGCACGTTGAGGTTGCCGAGGATGTCGCGCAGCCGCTCCGTAGCCGGGCTGGTCGAATCCGCACCAATGCCGTTGGCGAACTGGTCACGGGTGTCGAACAAGACCGTTCCGCCCTGCTGCATATAGGCGTCGATGCGGGCGATGGCGGCCTCGCTCGGCATCGGGGCCGAGGGATCGATCGGCCAGTAGATCAGCGGGTAGAAGGACAGTTCGTCCTTCGAGATGTCGACGCCGGCGGGTGCTCCGGGTTCGAGCGCGGTTTTTTCGATAAGAAAGCGGGTCAGCCCTTCGAGCCCGGCGCGGCTGATCGAATCGACACCCGGCTCGCCGGTCAGCACGTAGGCGATCCGGGTCTTTGAAATGTCCCCGATCGCCTCCGTATCTCCCGGTTTGGCGTCGTCGGCACGCGCGACGTCCGCGTGGCCAATCAAGGCGCAGAGCGCAATCAGCAGGACGGCTGCCGTCGCCGCAGCGCCGGCACGGCGCGGCCGGCGCGACAACAGGCCGCCCATCCAGAATACGGCAAGCGTGTCGAGCACCATCAGCACCAGGGCGGCCGTGACAAGCGGACCTTTGAGGTTGCGCTGCTCGTCGAAGGCATACTGGATGGTGGTGACCGGCACCGTGATTCCAGGCCGGGCCAGCGGCGTGAATGCGCTGTCGCCACCGAGCAGATTGTGAGCGAACACTCCTGTCTCGGAGCCGTAGAGGCCGGGCGGGTTTTCCAGCGTCACCGGCAGCGGGCCGGCGCCGGGCACCAGAGGCCTGGCATCCGGCGTCGGCGGCACCAGCGTGCCGTCGGCGGCGATCATGCGATAGGGTGCCAGCGACGTGGCGGCTGCCTCGGCATTGGCGACCGCCGAGCCCTGGTTGCGCGACAATTGCACGATGCGCCGCAGCATCTCGACGAAGCTGCCGGAGATCGGCAGATTGGACCACGTCGCCTCGGGGGTGACGTGGAACAGTACGAGGGTGCCCTTGTCCTTCTTCATCCCGGTCACCAGCGGCGTGCCGTCGGCAAGCGTGGCCCAGGTGCGCTCGACAATGTCGGGCGTCGGCTCGGCCAGCACCTGCCTAGTAACGGTGACCTCGGTGGGCGGCGCGAGGTCGGCGAAGGGACCGGTTTTCGGGAATTCGGTGACCGGCTGCGGCGCCGTCCATGACAGCGCGCCGCCAAGCGATCGCTCGCCGGTGCGCAGCCGGACCGGCAGCAGATCGTCGTCATTGCCGGCAGCGGCCAGCCGCGAACCGGCAAAACGCACCAGTGTGCCGCCCTTGTCGACCCAGTCGACCAGCCTCTGCCGCGCCTGTTCCGGAATGGTGCCGACATCCGCCATGACGATCATCGCCGGTTTCTGGTCGAGCAGTTGCGGAATGGCGTCGGCGAGATCGACGCTCGACGGCTCGACGAGATCGGCGAAGGGCTGCAGGGCGCGGCGGATGTAGTAGAGCGGCGACAGCAGCGGTTGCGCCTGATCGGCCTCGGACTGCGACAGCAGCCCGACGCGGCGGCGCTTTGAGCTCTCATCGAGCACGCGGACGGCACCGGCCTGGCGCTCGCCATCGAGCGCGATGTAGGCGAAGTCGTTGCGCAGTTCGAACGGCACCGCCATCGTGCCGGTCGCGGTGGTTCCGCCCGGGGCAAAGGTAAGCGTCGCGTCGGCAATGCGGCGGCCCTTGTCGTCGAACGCGCCGGCCGTCACCTGTGCAGGTGCCGGGTCGCCCGGTGCGCGGATGGCGGTCAGGGCGAAGCCGTCGACCTGGTTGTCGGCGCCGGTCAGGCCGGTCAGCGACAGCCGGTCGGAGACGGCCCAGACAATACGTGCCGCGTTCTTTGACAACAACGTGTTGAAGGCGGTTTCGTCGCCTTGCGCCGCCAAGCCATCGGCGAGCACTGCGACGCTGGCGCCCGGCAGCGACTCCAGGGCTGACGCGACGCGGGCGTAGACGGCGGGGCGGTCGGTCGGGATCGGCCGCGGCTTTGCCGCGCGCAGCCGGTCGAGCGCGGCAGCGGCATCGAAGGGACCGATCTCGGCATTCGGCTTCTCGGCGGTGAAAGCGATGAGCACCGGCACGCCATTCGAATTGGCATCGGCGATCAGCCGCTCGGCGGTGGCGACCCGCTTGCCCCAGTCGGCGGCACTTGCCCAGTCATTGTCGATCACCAGCGCCAGGGCGGCGCCCTCGGCGGGCAGCTTTTCGCGCGGGTTGAAGACGGGTTCGGCAAGTGCCGCCACGACAAGCGCGGCCATCAGCAGCCTGAGCAGCGTCAGCCACCAAGGGCTCTGCCGCGGCGTTTCTTCGCGCCTCAACACGCGGGCGAGAATCCTGAGCGGCGGAAACACCTCGGTTTGCGGCCTGGGCGGGGTGAGCCGCAGAAGCCACCAGATCACCGGCAGCGCCAGCAGGCCCCACAGCACCATCGGCGCCCCAAAGGAGAGCGGCAGCCAACTCATGCGCGGGCCCTCCCGGCAAAGCTGCCCTCGGCGGTCATCGCCATATGGATGCGCACCAGCGCCTCGGAGGCAAGGCGATCGGTATGATTCACGGTAAAGCTCCAGCCAAGCCGTTTGCACCAGGCGGCCAGTTCCTGGCGGCGGGCGGCATAAAGCAGGCGATAGTCCTCGCCCAGCATTTCGGCACGGCCGGCGGTCAGCTTGTCGCCGGTCTCAGGATCGGTGAATTCGGTGCGCCCGGCATAGGGGAAGCTTTCCTCGGCCGGATCGGCGACCTCGATCAGGTGTGCGCGTACGCCGTGGCGGGCGAGCACGTCCAGCCAGGCCATGGTGTCCTCGACCGGGTCGAGGAAATCGCTGACGAGGACGATGTCGCAGAAGCGGCGAATGCCGGACAGGTCGGGCTTTGCCGGCAGGTCGCCGGCGTGCATCAGTTGCGCCGCGATGCGCTCGGCGCCATTGCGGGCGGTGAACGGGTCGGTCAGGCCGGGCCAGGCAATGCGCTCGCCGCTGCGCGACAAAAGCTCGGCCATGGCCAGCGCCAGCACAAGGGCGCGCGATTCCTTGGAAACGCCGGCTCCGGTCGATTTGTAGAGCATGGAAGGCGAGGGGTCGGCCCACAGCCACACCGTGTGGGCGGCCTCCCATTCACGGTCGCGGACATAGGTGTGGTCGTCGCGGGCGGAACGGCGCCAGTCAATGCGCGAGGAATCGCCTTCGACATAGGGCCGGAACTGCCAGAAATTCTCGCCGATGCCACGCTTGCGGCGGCCGTGCCAGCCGGCAATTACCGTGTTGACGATGCGGCGCGCCTCGACCAGCAGGTCCGGCACCAACGAAGCCCGCAACCGGCCTCTGGCGAGCGCATCGCGCGTCGCTGCCGGTGCCTGCGCTTCACCGATGCGCGCCATCAAATCCCTTTCGCGAGCTTCGCCACGACGTCGCGAACCGTGGTGCCCTCGGCGCGGGCGGCGAAGGTCAGCGCCATGCGGTGCTGCAGCACCGGCTCGGCCAGTGCGCGGACGTCGTCGACCGACGGCGCCAGCCGGCCGTCATAGAGGGCGCGGGCGCGGGTGCACAGCGTCAGCGCCTGACTGGCGCGCGGGCCTGGGCCCCAGGCGACGTGCTTGTCGGTATCGGCGTTGCCCTGGCCGGGACGCGCAGAGCGCACCAGCTTGAGGATCGCCTCGACGACGCTTTCCGGCACCGGCATGCGGCGGATGAGCGTCTGGATGTCCTTCAGCCGCGCCGGCTGCAGCACGTTTTCAGCCTTGGCATCCTCGATACCGGTGGTTTCCAGCAGGATGCGGCGCTCCGCCTCGATCTCGGGGTAGAGGATGTCGACCTGCATCAGGAAGCGGTCGAGCTGTGCCTCGGGCAGCGGATAGGTGCCTTCCTGCTCCAGCGGGTTCTGTGTCGCCAGAACATGGAACGGTGACGGCAAGTCGTGGCGCACGCCGGCAATGGTGACGTGGTATTCCTGCATCGACTGCAGCAGCGCCGACTGGGTACGCGGTGAGGCGCGGTTGATCTCGTCGGCCATCAGCAGTTGCGCGAAGATCGGCCCGGAAATGAAGCGGAACGAACGCTTGCCGAATTCATCCTGCTCCATCACCTCTGAGCCGAGAATGTCGGACGGCATCAGGTCGGGCGTGAACTGGATACGGCGTGAATCGAGGCCGAGCACGATGCCCAGCGTTTCGACCAGCTTGGTCTTGGCTAGGCCGGGCACGCCGACCAGCAGTGCATGGCCGCCGGCCAGCAATGCGACGAGCGTGCGCTCGACGACGCTTTCCTGGCCGAAGATGACCCGGCCGACGCCGTTGCGAACCCTCGAAATGTCGGCCAGCGCTTTCTCGGCCTGCGCCACCATGTCCTTTTCGCTGATCGGGCTTTCCTTGATCATCACGCTCATGCAGCATCGATCCTTCTGGTTGGAAATACCGCTTGGCACAGTGGGTGCCGCAGAATGCCGCGATTCGGCCTCGCAGGGCGCCTGTCTTTGAATTTAAATCACAGACTTAGGCTGACAAGCGGAACAACAGTGACTATTTCGTGACCATGACGGAAGCCGCAGACAATCGTGAAGAGAGCCTGACGGCCGCGACCGAGGCGCGCGGGCTGCAAGCGCTGGTCTCGCGCGCGACGCGCGCCGGCAAGGGGCCGGCGCCGGTGGAACGCTGGAATCCGGCGTTTTGCGGCGATCTCGACATGGAAATCAAGCAGGACGGCACCTGGTTCTATCTGGGAACGCCGATCGGCCGGATGCCGCTGGTGCAGCTTTTTTCCTCGGTGCTGCGTAAGGACGAGGACGGCAGGACCTACCTGGTGACGCCGGTGGAAAAGGTTGGCATCCGCGTCGCCGATGCGCCCTTCATTGCCGTCGAGATGGACGTGTCTGGCGCGGGCGACGGACAAATCATCACCTTTCGCACCAATGTCGGCGACGTGGTCGAGGCTGGGGTGGGACACCCGCTGCGCTTCGTCGATGAGGACGAGACAGGTGGCCTGAAGCCCTATGTGCTGGTGCGCGGGCGGCTGGAGGCGCTGGTGGCACGGCCGGTGATGTACGAGCTGGTCGAGCACGGCGAAGAGATCGACATCAGTGGCAAGACGATGTTTGCCGTCCGTTCCAAAGGCGAGGTCTATCCAATCATGCCGGCTGAGAAACTGAAACGGCTGAGCGCATGATGGACCGCCTATGATGGATCAGGTGACGCAGTTGGCGTTTTCCGCTGCCGAGTTTCGCCAGCGCGTCGCGGCGCAGCCGCTGGCGCATGCCGGCGACGATTTTGGCGACCACCGCTTCAATCCGGGCCATCCCAGGCTAAAGCTGGCCAAGGCGCTGCGCGATGCCGCCGTTCTGATCCCGGTGGTCGACCATGGCCATGAAGCCACGGTCCTTTTGACCAGGCGGGCGGAGAAGCTGCGCAACCATTCGGGGCAGGTTGCTTTCCCCGGTGGCACCGTCGATCCAACCGATGCGAGCCCGGAAGCGGCGGCGTTGCGCGAGACATTCGAGGAGATAGGTCTCGATAGGGATTACATCGAGATCATCGGCCGTCTGCCGGACTACGTTTCCGGCAGCGGCTATCGCATCGCCCCGGTGCTCGGGATTGTGCGGCCCGGTTTCAGCCTGACGCTGAATTCCGACGAAGTCGATGCTGTCTTCGAGGTGCCGCTGGGTTTTCTGATGGACCCCGCCAACCACACCAGAGACAGTCGCATGTGGAACGACCTCGAATGGTTCTTTTACGAGATGCCCTATGGCGGCCAGCGCATCTGGGGCGTCACTGCGGGCATCATCCGAACGCTCTATGAAAGGCTCTATTCGTGAGCAATCCTGTGTCGATTGCTGGCAAGGCCGGCTGGCTCGGCGAAAGCCACTTGCAGCGCCTGCTCGCCGCGCTCACCGACGGCGGCGAGGAGGCGCGTGTCGCCGGCGGTGCGGTGCGCAACGCGCTCATCGGCCAGCCGGTCGCCGACATCGATATCGCCACCACAACGGTCCCCGAGGAAACCATCCGGCGTGCCGAGGCGGCGGGCTTCAAGACGGTGCCGACCGGCATAGAGCATGGGACGGTCACCGCGGTCGCCCAGGGCAAGGCCTACGAGGTCACCACGCTGCGTGCCGATATCGAAACCGACGGCCGGCGCGCCAAAGTGTCGTTCGGCCGCGACTGGAAAGCCGACGCTGAGCGGCGCGATTTCACCATCAATGCACTCTATGCGGAAGCCGATGGAACGGTCGTCGATCTGGTCGGCGGTATCGCCGATATCGAGGCGCGGCGGCTGCGCTTCATCGGCGATCCGGAAGCGCGTATCCGCGAGGATTATCTGCGCATCCTGCGTTTCTTCCGTTTCTTCGCCTGGTATGGCGACGGCAGGCCGGATGCCGAAGGGTTAAAGGCTTGCGCCCGGCTGAAGCAGGGCCTCGACCAGCTCTCGGTCGAGCGCGTCTGGTGGGAATTGAAGAAATTGCTGTCGGCGCCGGATCCGTCGCGGGCGCTGCTGTGGATGCGCCAAGCCGGCGTTCTGACCGCCGTTTTGCCGGAAAGCGAGAAATGGGGCATCGATGCCATTCACGGGCTGACCAAGACGGAGAAGGACCTGGCCTGGGCGCCGGACCCGCTGCTCAGGCTGGAAGCCGTCGTGCCGCCGGATGCCGCGCGCATGAAGACGCTTGCCGAGAGATTGAGGCTTTCCGTGAGCGAGGCAAGCCGTCTGCGGAATTGGGCGATCACGGCTGCCGTCGATCCGAAAACGACCGAAGGAGAGTTGGCGAAAGGGCTTTATTTTGGCGACCGCCAAGGCTTTGTCGATCGGTTGCGGCTGTTGCTTGCTTCCGCTCGAGCCCGCGCAGTCGAAGACAGTGACGCACTGCTCGAAGCCGGCGGCTTCTCGCGCCTGCTTGCCTTCGCCGAAAAATGGCAAAACCCTGTTTTTCCGCTCAAGGGCGCCGATCTGACGACACTTGGCGCGTCACCGGGGCCAAAGCTTGGTGCAACGTTGAAGAACCTCGAAAAGGAATGGGTCGAGTCCGGTTTTGCTCTCGATCGCGGCGCGCTGCTCAAGCGCGCCGCAGAGGCACTCGAATCCTGACCGTCACGCTGCGTCGCGGACCTTTTCGATGCGCGAGCGGATCGCCTCGATCATCGTCTCGCGAATCACCGTCTCGCCATGCGTCTCGCGCAGATGCTCGACGGCACGGCGCATGACCTCAGCCTCCTCCTCGGCGCGTGTGTGCCACTCGCAGCCGGGTACGAGCGACCCGCAATGGAATTCCTTCATCGGCTTCTCCTCATCTCCTCCTTGGAGCACCGCGCACTGACACGGAAGCTCCAGACCTTTGATTGCGCGATCCGGAAACCGCGTCCGGTATCCGGGCTACACGCTGGCCAGGTTAGCATAACACGATCGAATGGTTTTGGTTGCCTTAGAGTGCCGTGCGTCCAAGCCGACACGCGGTGATCGGGTTGCGAAAAGGCGGAGCATCGCTGCTCCGCCCTCTTACGCTGCCCAGGAGTAAGACCTCGTCTTGCTCCAGCGGGCAGGACATCACTTCACGATCTTGACTGCCTCGGCAATTTTATCCTTGCCGTTCATATCCCACGTGACGCGGACCTTTTCGCCGACCTTCAGGCCAGGATCCTTGAAGGTCTGGGGCAACGTAAAGGTGGCTCCGTTATCCAGAACCAGGCTCATCGCCGTTCCATCAAAGCTTCTGATCGTGCCGGTGGTGTGCTTGACCGCAGCGAATGCGGCAGTACCAGAGGCGAGAACGGCAGCGGCGGCTGCAGTCATAATAAGCTTGCGCATGGCATGCTCTCCTGGAAAATGCGGGCACCGCTTGGGAAAGGTGCCCCATTCAATCATGGGCCGTCCGGTCACGTCGGGTCGCGGCTCTCGGGAGTAAAGAACCGCCGGCGTTTCCCGGCCCCACGCGACAAATAGCCCAATCTTTACAATGGTATATTAGACGAAAAAGATATTTTTTGGCACGCCTTGCGCCACATTCGCCGTCAAATTTCGGGGATTTGGACCCGATTGCGGCTCACCTCGTGCTCACCGAGATTTTACGGCCATTTCACTTCTGGCGGCAGGCTGGACAGGATCGAGGCGACATTGCCGCCGGTCTTCAGCCCGAAGATGGTGCCGCGATCGTGAAGCAAGTTGAATTCGACATAACGGCCGCGGCGGATGAGCTGCTCGTCACGGTCGCCATCGGTCCAGTTGTCATTGAAGTTGGCGCGCACCAGATGCCCGTAGACGACGAGAAAAGATCGCCCGACGTCCTGGACGAAGTTGAAATCGGCGTCCCAGCCGCCTTTGTCCTCATCCGAATGCAGCCAATCGAAGAAGATACCGCCGGTACCGCGCGGCTCGTTGCGGTGTGGCAGATAGAAGTACTCGTCGCACCAGGCCTTGAATTTCGCGTGGTCGGCGATCGCCGCGTTCTTATCGCAGGCAAATTGCATAGCCCTGTGGAAGGCGATCGTGTCGGGGTCGTCCTGGCTGCGGCGGCGGTCGAGCACCGGTGTCAGGTCGGCGCCGCCGCCGAACCACTGGCGCGAGGTGACGACCATGCGCGTGTTCATATGCACGGCCGGCACGTTGGGGTTCCACGGATGGGCGATCAGCGAAATGCCGCTCGCCCAGAAGGACGGGTCCTCTTCGGCGCCCGGCATCTGCTTCCTGAATTCGGGCGAGAACTCGCCATGGACGGTCGAGGTGTGGACGCCAACCTTCTCGAAGACGCGGCCGTGCATCATCGACATGATGCCGCCGCCGCCCTTGCCGGCATCGCGTTGCCACGGCGTCTTTTCGAAGCGACCGGGCGACCAACTGGCCTGCGGCCCCCGCAGGTCCTGCTCGATCTGCTCGAAGCTGGCGCAGATGCGCTCGCGCAACGTCTCGAACCACAGCCGTACCTTCGTCTTCTTCTGTTCGATGTCGGCTGGCAGCCCCGCCGGTATCTCGGGTCGTTGCAAATCCTGTCTCCGGTTGCGGGGCGTGCCCCGACAAATGACTCGTCTTTTCTGGCCGCGATCCCTAATCTCTTAGGTGCAAGGGTCAAGTGTGAATGGAGTTCTTTCGTGCGCACCCCGGCAAGACCGCCGCTGGATGGTCTGAAGAAGAGGCTCGACCGTTCACGCGCCGAGAACGCGCGCATGCCGCGCGACGGCTTCCTGCGCGAGACCTTCGTGCTGCCGCGCTCCGACGCTCGTCTCAAGGCGAAGGAATGGTTCGAGCGCTTTCCCAAGCAGGCCTATTGGACCGAGATCGAGAGCTGGTTCGAGCGGCCGGGCGACGTCATCGAATTCACAATCAGGCGGCTGCCGGCGGCGGATTAACGCTCGATCAGCAAGCGTCTCGCGCCCGGCCCTCGGATGCTCAGCCGGTCGCTCTTATTCCGCAGCGGACATTTGTCGATCGACATGCAGCCGCAGCCGATACAGTCGGTCAACCCGTCGCGCAGCTTCTTGAGCTGACTAATCTTCTGATCGAGCTCGTCGCGCCAAGCCGTCGAAAGCAGGTTCCAATCCTCGCGGGTCGGCGTTCGTCCTTCGGGCAGCGATCGAAGGGCTGTGCCGATCTCGGCCAGCGAAATGCCGACCTCCTGCTACCTTGATGATCGCCACACGTCGCAGCACGTCGCGGCCGTAACGCCGTTGGTTGCCTGATGTGCGGTGGCTGCGGATCAGCCCGCGCGCTTCGTAGAAATGCAGCACCGACACCGCCACGCCACTGCGCGTCCCCACTTGGCCGACCGTCAATTCCGTTGCCGCAGCCATCTCCGATTTTCCGCTTGACCTCAAGTTAAGTTGAGCTTGTAGCGAAGAAGCCTCGAAGATGCAAACGGCAGGGGATGGCGATGGGCGTCTGGATTAGAATGACCGGAGAGGACGCAGTGTTGCGTGAGGACGATGCCTTGGTCGCTGCGGCCGGCGATCGCGTTCACGTCCTAGCGAAGCTGCCGGATCGCCTCGCCCGCCACCATCGCAACGGAAAGCGCGACGTTGATGCTGCGCGCTCCGGGCTGCATCGGGATGGTCAGGCACGCATCCGCCGCCTCGTGGACGGCATCCGGCACGCCTGCGGATTCGCGGCCGAACAGGAGAATGTCGTCGCCGGCAAAGGCGAAATCCGTGTAGGCGGCAGCTGCTTTGGTCGACAGCAGCACCAGCCGCCGCTTGGCAAGCTTGCGCCAGTCCTCGAAGGCGTGCCAGTCGACATGCCGGGTGAGCGCCGCCATTTCGAGGTAGTCCATGCCGGCCCGTTTCAGCGCCCGGTCACCGAGCGGGAAGCCCGCCGGTTCGATGATGTCGACGCCGAGACCGAGGCAAGCGGCGAAGCGCAGGATTGTCCCGGTGTTGCCGGCGATATCAGGCTGGTAGAGCGCAATGCGGAGACGGTCGTTCATTTCCGCGTCTTTCTAATAAGTGGCAGATCAGCCACAGAGCTCTCGCGGTTTTGGAAATTCCTGGACTGGCGGGTGGTCATTTTCTGCGAAGTCGGTTATACGGCCAGCATTGTCAACCCGAACCGATGGAGGGGTAATTCATGATGGCCATGCACATCCACCACCTCTCTCGTGGGCTTACCAGCCCGACGGCGGTTTCGGTACGACGATTCTCCTAACCTTCTAGACTTCTGATCGCACCGATTCCCGCCGAAACCTTTTTCGGCCTTTGAAGGAATCCTGCGATGTTTTTCAAGCTGTGCAAGGGGCTGAACGCCCCGCCTGAACACAATTCGAGCGATGTCACCTTTGCCGCACCGCGCATGCCCGCGGCCTGGGTTGGCTCACCCTTCTATCTGCATCTTCAAGTGGAGGACGGACCGATGTTCGATCCCTGTAGAATACCCGGCTCAAGAAGCCTGCACGAGCGCAAGACTGCGACCTGGGCACTTTTGATCGGCGAGACCTACTCGTCGGCGGTTCACGCCGAGACCCGCCGGCGTCCGCATCGCGGCATGCTGCCGGACGTCGATTTCTCGCGCGCCGTTCCGGACTATAGCCGGCCGTCGCTGGTGCGCCGGATCATCAGGCTGATCCGGCCTGGTGCAAAAACCGGCGCGAAAATCCGGATTGTCAAAACGTCGTCAGCATCGTCAAGCGAGACTGTCGGCGAAAGGCCCGCGACAACCTATATAGCGCGAAGCAGGGCCGGCGAGGCGGACGATACCGTATCGCCGGTCCTTGACGCCATGCGGTCTGGGCACCTCGTCCGTTCGCGTGCCGCGTGAGCGGGAAATTGTGAGCATCACTATGTTTAGCTGGTTTGAAAAAAGGCTCGATCCGTTCCCTGCCAAGGAGCCGGTCGAGCCGCCGCGGACACTGATCGCCTTCTGCGTGCATTACACGCGCGGCGCATGGCCCTACATCGCTCTCGATGCGGTACTGGTGACAGCCATCGCCCTTGCCGAGGTGTGGATGTTCGGCTTCATGGGCCGGATCGTCGACTGGCTGTCCGGACAGAATCGCGAGACGTTCCTGCAGACCGAAGGCTTGAAGCTGGCCGGCATGGCCTTCATCGTGGTTTTCGCGCTGCCGGCAACGGTCTGGTTCCATTCGCTGCTCAACCAGCAGACGCTGATGGGTAATTATCCGATGCGTATCCGCTGGCAGGTGCATCGTTACCTGCTCAAGCAGTCGATGAGCTTCTATCAGGACGAGTTTGCCGGGCGCATCGCGACCAAGCTGATGCAGACAGCGCTCGCCGTGCGCGAGTGCGTGATCAAGCTCATCGATGTGCTCAATTATATCGTCGTCTATTTTCTCGGCATGCTGTTCATTGTCGGCTCGGCAGACTGGCGGCTGGCTGCGCCGCTTGCCGTCTGGCTTGCCGGCTATGTCCTGCTGTTGCGCTATTTCATCCCGCGACTGGGCAAGGTCGGCGAGGAGCAGGCCAATGCGCGCTCGACCATGACTGGCCGTGTCGTCGACAGCTACTCCAATATTCAGACGGTCAAGCTGTTCTCGCATGCGCGGCGCGAGGCATCCTTCGCCAAGGACGGTATGGCCGGCTTTCTCGACACCGTTTACCGATCGATGCGGTTGGTGACGCAACTCTACGGCCTGCTCTATGTCCTGAATTCGCTGCTGTTGTTTTCGGTCGCCTCAATCTCGCTATGGCTGTGGCTCGGCCAAGCCGTGACGATCGGCGCTGTCGCCCTGGTCATCGGCCTCGTGCTGCGGCTCTGGGGCATGTCGCAATGGATCATGTGGGAGATGTCCACGCTGTTCGAGAATATCGGCACGGTGCAGGACGGCATCGCCTCGATCTCGCTGCCGCGCCTCGTCGAAGACCGGCCTGGCGCCAAGGATATTGCCGTGACCAAGGGCGAGATCCGTTTTGAGGACATCCGCTTCCACTACGGCAAGCAGAAGGGTGTGATCGAAAGCTTGTCGCTGACGGTGAAGCCGGGCGAGAAGGTCGGCATCGTCGGTCGATCGGGTGCCGGCAAGTCGACGCTGGTCAATCTTCTGTTGCGCTTCTACGACCTCGAAAGCGGCAAGGTCCTGATCGACGGCCAGGACATTGCGGCAGTGACGCAGGACTCGCTGCGGGCCCAGATCGGCATGGTCACGCAGGACACCTCGCTGCTGCATCGCTCGGTACGCGAGAACATCCTCTATGGCCGGCCGGACGCCAGCAACGAGATGCTGCTCGAGGCGGCGCGGCGCGCCGAGGCGCTGGATTTCATTGCCGGCTTGTCGGATTCGAACGGCCGCAAGGGTTTCGACGCGCATGTCGGCGATCGCGGCGTCAAATTGTCCGGCGGCCAGCGGCAACGCATCGCCATAGCCCGTGTCATGCTGAAGGACGCGCCGATCCTCATTCTCGACGAGGCGACCTCCGCCCTCGATTCCGAGGCCGAGGCGGCCATCCAGGAGAATCTCTACAAACTGATGCAAGGCAAGACCGTCATCGCCATTGCGCACCGGCTGTCGACGATCGCGGCCATGGACCGGCTCGTGGTCATGGACAAGGGCCGAGTCATCGAGGAAGGTTCGCATGAGGAACTCGTTGCCAAAGGCGGGCTCTACGCCCAGCTCTGGCACCGTCAGTCGGGCGGATTCCTGCTCGACGACGCGCCTTCTGCCAACGATGCGGCCGCCAACGATGCAATCGCCAAGGGTGAAGCCGCCGAATGATGACTGCCATGTACCGCTGGTTCGAGAACTGGGTCTATCCATTCCGGGAGCCCGCGGACCTTCGGCCACCTGCCGGCGTCAGGGGTTTCCTCTGGCATTACGTCGGGCAGGCGAAGATCGCCTTCTTCGCCATGCTGGTGATCGGCGGCATCGCGCCGCTGGTCGAAGCCGGACTGTTCTATTTCGTCGGGCGGCTGGTCGACATCCTCGACCAGCTTCCCGGCGAACGCAGCTGGCACGCGCTGTGGACTGCCGCCGGCCCGGAACTTGTCTTCATGATCGCGGTGGTGCTGGTCATCCGCACCATTGTCGTCGGTCTGTCGGCGCTGGTCGACGAGCAGACGATCACGCCGGGTTTCTATAATCTGGTGCGCTGGCAGGCGCATCGCCATGTCTCGCGCCAATCCTACGCCTTCTTCCAGAACGACTTTGCCGGGCGTATCGCGACCAAGGTCTGGCAGGCGGGACAGGCGACCGGCGATCTGATGGAAAGCTTCATCGAGGTCGTCTGGTTCATGGTCGTCTATACGGTGACGACGCTGGCGCTGGTCGCCGGGCTCGATCTACGGCTGGCGGTGCTGGTGGTGATCTGGATTACCGCCTTCGGCTTGCTGGCCAGGCGCTATTTGCCGGCAATCCGCAAACATGCCGAAGCCACCGCCGAAGCCGGCTCGATGATCACCGGCCGCCTTGTCGATTCCTATTCGAACGTGCAGACGCTGAAACTGTTCTCGGCCGATGGCGACGACCATTACATCAGGAACGGCTTCGACATCTATCTCGACGCGCTGCGCCCGTTCACCCGCCGGCTGACAGGCGTGCGCATGGCGCTGACGATGCTGTCGGGCATCATGATCACGGCGATCGCCTGCTTTGCCGTTTATCTCTGGGTCGAGGGTTCGATCACAGTCGGCGCCGTGGCCTTCACGCTGTCTTTGGTGCTGCGGCTGAACATGCTGCTCGGCCGGCTGATGATGCAGCTCAACGGCATCTTGCGTAACCTCGGCGTGCTGGAGAACTCCAAGGCGCTGATCTCACAGCCGCTCGGCCTGACCGATGCGCCGGACGCGAAAGAGCTTGTCGTCGGCGGCGGGCGCATCGATGTCAGCAATGTCGAGTTCCACTACGGCAAGGGGTCCGGCGTGCTCAACGGCATCGACCTCGTCGTGCGGCCGGGCGAAAAGGTCGGCCTGGTCGGCCCGTCCGGCGCCGGCAAGACAACCTTGGTCAATCTGATCCTGCGCCTCTACGACCTCGAGAGCGGCAAGATCACCATTGACGGGCAGGACGTCTCCACGGTCACGCAGAATTCGCTGCGCGCCAATATCGGCGTCGTCAGCCAGGATACGGCACTTTTCCACCGCTCGCTGCGCGACAACATCAAGCTCGGCATGCCGGAAGCGACCGACGCCGAGGTGGTCGCGGCAGCGAAGAAGGCCGAGGCGCACGAGTTCATCCTCGGTCTGCGCGACAATCGCGATCGTATCGGCTACGAGGCCTATGTCGGCGAGCGCGGCGTCAAGCTCTCCGGCGGCCAGCGCCAGCGCGTGGCGATCGCCCGCGTCTTCCTCAAGGATGCACCGATCCTGGTGCTCGACGAAGCGACCTCGGCGCTCGATTCCGACATCGAGGCGGCGATCCAGGAAAATCTGGCAAGGCTGATGGAAGGCAAGACGGTCATCGCCATCGCGCATCGGCTGTCGACCATTGCGGCACTCGACCGGCTTGTGGTGCTCGACGAGGGCCGCATCGTCGAGCAAGGCACGCATGACGAGCTGGTCGGGCTCGACGGGCTCTATGCCAGGCTGTGGAAGCGGCAGTCCGGCGGCTTCCTGTTCAACGAGGAGAGCGCGCTGGCCGAGACCCGGCCGGCGGAGTAGTTTCTAAAAACCGGAGTAGACCATGGCGGTGAGAATGCCATCGAATTTCGGACGGTCCGGCGCGCAGGAGAGCGCGTTGGACCTGCTTGGCCATGAAATCCTCGGCGAGAAGGCGGCCGCGCTCGGCCGCGCCGGCCGGCGCGTCGAGGAAACATTGACGAGGCTGCGCGAGAATTGCGACAGTGTCGACCGTGCCCGGCTGCTCAGGGATGCAGCCGAAGCAGTGCACGGGTATTTCATCCAGCGTGAACTCTGCGGCCTGCGCAAGCACGACGCGGTGATCCGGGAATACAATATTCCCAAGGCCGTGCTGGCCAGGCTCGGCGCCAGCGCATGATCCGAACCGGAACTGGTTTGGAAAGTGTTATTCCAGCCACTCGGTGATGAAGCTGCCGTTCTCGTGTATGTCGGTGGTTTCCAGCGGGCCTGGCCCGAGATTGGTGAATTTGTGCGGCGTGTTCGGCGGTACGACCAGGATCTGGCCGGCTGTGGCCTCGATCTGCCGGTCGCCGACGGTGAACAGACCGGTCCCGGTTCGGATGATGAAAATCTCGCAATAGGGATGGCTGTGCAGCCTCGGGCCGCCGCCGGTCTCCGGCAGGTAGTTAAAGATCAGGCAACTGTTGGAGCCGTAAGGCCCGCATTGCAACTCGCCTTGCCAGTGGTCGGGCAACTGGTCGGGCGCTTTGGCCCATTTGTCGCGGTCGATGACATGCGCCATGGGGCGAGGATAAACCGGGCGAGCGTCCGCTGTCGAGGTGAACGCAGCCGTTTGGTTTTGCTGCTGTTTTCCAATCGTTCAGCTGGGCAAACTATGTCCCCGCGACAATCTGCCCTTGTGCCTTCGCCCGTCTGGACAAAAACAGGCTTCACGCATAAACCCAAGTCCCAAATGCCGGAGGAATTCGCTAGCCTGTTCGCCATGCGCTGTCGGGCCGGCGCGATTGAGCGGGGAACAAGCTCGGCCGCCGGCACGGAAGAGGCGAAAGGATCAGGCACCCGTGAGCGCAACCGACACCCAGGATCCCAACCGTCGTGATTTTCTCTACGTCGCCACCGGCATGGCCGCGGTGGTCGGCGCGGGCGCCGTTGCTTGGCCGTTCATCGACCAGATGCGTCCGGATGCCTCGACGCTGGCGCTTGCCTCGGTCGAGGTCGACGTCTCGTCGCTGACGCCAGGAATGTCGCTCGTCGTGAAGTGGCGCGGCAAGCCGGTGGTCGTACGCAACCGCACCGAAAAAGAGATGAAGGACGCCGAGGCGGTCAATCTCGCCGAACTCAAGGACCCAATCGCCCGCAATGCCAACCTGCCGGCCGATGCGCCGGCAACCGACGCCAATCGAACCACGCCGGGCAAGGAAGCCTGGATGGTGATGGTCCAGGTCTGCACCCATCTCGGCTGCATCCCGCTCGGCCAGGAAGGCGATTTCGGCGGCTGGTTCTGCCCATGCCACGGTTCCGTATACGATACCGCCGGCCGCATCCGGAAGGGGCCGGCGCCGGAGAACATGGCGGTACCGGTGTTCCAATTCGTTTCTGACACCAAGATCCGTATCGGCTGAGGCAGGGGATATTTCCATGAGCGAGGGACACTCGACCTATACGCCCAAGTCCGGCATCGGACGCTGGTTCGATTCGCGCATGCCGCTGCCGCGGCTGGTCTATGACAGCTTCATCGCCTATCCGGTGCCGCGCAACCTGAACTATGCCTGGACCTTCGGCGGCATCCTTGCGCTTATGCTGGCGGCGCAGATCCTGACCGGTATCGTGCTGGCCATGCACTATGCAGCCGACAGCACTCTCGCCTTCGATTCAGTCGAGAAGATCATGCGCGACGTGAATTCGGGCTGGCTGCTGCGCTATCTCCATTCCAACGGCGCGTCGTTCTTCTTCGTCGCCGTCTACATCCATATTTTCCGTGGCCTCTACTACGGCTCCTACAAGGCGCCGCGTGAGCTGCTGTGGATCCTCGGCTGCATCATCTACCTGCTGATGATGGCGACCGGGTTCATGGGCTATGTGCTGCCCTGGGGCCAGATGAGCTTCTGGGGCGCCACCGTCATCACCGGCTTCTTCACCGCCATTCCGCTGGTCGGCGACTGGATCCAGCAGCTTCTCCTCGGTGGCTTCGCGGTCGACAATCCGACGCTGAACCGCTTCTTTGCGCTGCACTACCTTTTGCCGTTCATGATTGCCGGCGTCGTCGTGCTGCACATCTGGGCGCTTCACGTCGTCGGCCAGAACAATCCGACCGGCATCGAGGTCAAATCGAAGACCGACACGCTCGCCTTCACGCCTTACGCGACCATAAAGGACGGGTTCGGCATGATCGTGTTCCTGTTCGCCTTCGCCTATTTCGTGTTCTACCTGCCGAATTATCTCGGCCATCCCGACAATTACACCGTGGCCAACCCGCTGAAGACGCCGGCCCACATCGTGCCGGAATGGTACTTCCTGCCGTTCTACGCGATCCTGCGCGCCATCACCTTCAATATCGGGCCTATCAACTCCAAGCTCGGGGGCGTGCTCTGCATGTTCGGCGCGATTGTCATGCTGTTCCTGGTGCCGTGGCTCGACACCTCGAAGGTGCGCTCGGCAGTCTACCGGCCCTGGTACAAGCTGTTCTTCTGGCTGTTCGTGGCCGACGCCATCCTGCTCGGCTGGCTGGGCTCGCAGCCGGCCGAGGGCAGCTATGTATTCATGGCGCAGATGGCGACGCTGTTCTATTTCGCCTTCTTCCTGGTAGCGCTGCCGGTGCTCGGGCTGATCGAAAAGCCGCGGCGGCTGCCGAATTCGATTACCGAGGCGGTGCTCGAGAAGAACAAGGGCGGCGGCGGACATCCGGCCGGTGCCACGACCGCGCCGGAAACCAAGGGCTGAGCATGATCCCGAAAAGTGGAAACCGGTACTCGGACAAGGTCATGCTCGAGACGATGACAGCGCGTCAGAGAATCTCAAGGGGAATTGGCATGAAAAAGATTCTCTCCTCGCTGGCGCTGCTTGGCCTTGTGGCCGCGGGCATGGGTGCCGCAAGCACTGGAGCCAGCGCCCAGGAAGAGGCGCACAATGAGGCGGCGCCGACGCATTTCCCGATACACGAACCGAAGGAAATGGACTGGAGCTTCGCCGGGCCATTCGGCACCTACGACAAGGCCCAGCTGCAGCGCGGACTGAAGGTCTACAAGGAAGTCTGCTCGGCCTGCCATTCGATGAATTTGGTGGCGTTCCGTACGCTGGAAGGCCTTGGCTATTCGGATGCGCAGATCAAGACGCTGGCGGCCGAATATACGATCCATGACGGCCCGAACGATGCCGGCGACATGTTCGACCGTCCCGGCAAGCCGTCCGACCATTTCCCGGCGCCATTCGCCAATGTCGAAGCGGCGGCGGCGGCAAATGGCGGCGCAGCACCGCCCGACATGTCGCTGCTGGCCAAGGCGCGCGGCGTCGAGCGCGGCTTCCCGCGCTTCGTGTTCGACATCTTTACGCAATATGCGCAGGGCGGCCCCGACTACATCCACTCGCTGCTGACCGGCTACGACCAGCAGCCGCCGGCTGGCATGGTCATACCGGAAGGCACGCACTACAATCCGTACTTCCTGTCCGGCGTGTCGCTGAAGATGCCGAAGCCGCTCTCCGACGGCCAGGTTACCTATGATGACGGCGCGCCGCAGACGGTCGACCAGTATTCGCGCGACGTGTCGGCCTTTCTGATGTGGGCGGCCGAGCCGCACCTCGAGGACCGCAAGAAGACCGGCTTTCGCGTGCTGGTCTTCCTGCTGCTGTTCGGTGCGCTGGTCTACCTGACCAAGCGCAAGGTGTGGGCCGGCGTGGCGCACTGAGCCCTGCGATATACGAGAATGCGAGGGCGTCGAAAGGCGCCCTTTTCATTGCAGGCATGTCGATTGATCGTAGCCGACGCTGAGCAAGGCCCTTTGCCGGACAATTTTCCGTCAGGCATCACATGGCGGTAGCCGGACTTGGCGGCGCCGGGTTACGATTGGCCCATTCCTTTCACGCCTTTCAGCCGAATCTGAATAGCCCGGAGAGCCGCTCGATGAAATCCTCGCTCGAAGAGACGCTGCTTGCCGCGATCCGCACCATTCCGGATTATCCCAAGCCGGGCATCCTGTTTCGCGACATCACCACGCTGCTCGGCAATGCGCGGGCCTTCCGCCGCGCCATCGACGAACTGGTGCATCCCTATGCCGGCCTGAAGATCGACAAGATCGCCGGCATCGAGGCGCGCGGCTTCATCCTCGGCGGCGCCATCGCCCACCAGCTCTCGGCCGGCTTCGTGCCGATCCGTAAAAAAGGCAAGCTGCCTTACGAGACAGTGCGGGTCGCCTACAGCCTGGAATACGGGCTGGACGAGATGGAGATGCACAAGGACGGTGTTTCTCCAGGCGAGAAGGTAATCCTCGTCGACGATTTGATCGCCACCGGCGGCACGGCCGAGGCGGCCGTCAAGCTATTGCGGCAGATCGGCGCCGATATCCTCGCCGCCTGCTTCGTCATCGACCTGCCGGACCTTGGCGGCCGAGAGAGGTTAGAGGCGCTCGGCGTACCGGTGAGGACGCTGATCGGGTTTGAGGGGCATTGAGCGTTTCTTCCTTCTTTCCTGTGGGAGAGGGGAAGAACTCCGCTCACTCCACCTTCACCAGCACGGCACTTTCGAATTCGATGACCTTGTCGCCGGTCGAATCGAAGGCCTCCGAGCGGAGCGTCAGCAGCCGCCAGCCCGGTCGCGAGGCGATGGGGCGATGGGCCAGCGCGGTGCGGGTGAAAGTCACGGTTTCCCCGGCATAGACAGGTTTGGGCCATTTGAGATTCTTGAAGCCGGGCGAGGGACCGAATTCCGGCACCGGCCCGGGGCCGGGCCAGCGGGCGACCTCTGCCTCCATGCCAGCCTGGAGGTTCAATTTCATCCAGGTGGCGGCGGTGTGCCAGCCCGAGGCGCAGAGCCCGCCGAATATGCTGTTCCTCGCCGCCTCTTCGTCGACATGGAATATCTGCGGGTCGTATTTGCGGGCGAACGCCTTGATCGCCTCCGGTTCGAATCGATGTGAACCGAGCGTGACGGTGATACCGATGCAGAAGAATTCGTCGAGGCTCACGCACTGCCCTCGCGGGTGAGGAACATGACGGTGTTTTCGAGCTCGAAAACACCTTCGCCGCGCTGGTTGAACAACTCGCTGCGCATGGTCACCAGGCCAAGGCGGGGCTTCGATCTGGACAGTCGCTTGGCAAGGACGGTGGTGCTGCCGCTCAACAGGTCACCGGCCAGGACCGGCCGTTTCCATTTGACCTGGTCGACGCCTGGCGCGCCCTGGGAGGTCGAGTCGAGCAGGAAGGCATCGCACAGCATGCGCATGAACATGGCGCAGGTGTGCCAGCCCGAAGCCGCCAGCCCGCCGAGGATGCTGGCCTTGCCCGCGGCCTCGTCGAGATGCATCAGCTGGGCATCGAACTCGTCGGCGAATTCTATGATTTCGGCGGCGCTTACCAGCTTGGTGCCGAGGTCGAGCGAAGCGCCCTCGACAAAATCCTCATAAGCCCAGGTCTTTGTGGTCATGGTCTGGAAATCCTGTTCAGGATTGTACAATCGCTACGCGTCGGCTCCCGGATGCAGGCAGGGCGGCATTTGGTCAAGCAATTTCTGGTGCGCCAGCCTGCTGTGCCCAAGCCGTAGCGCGCATTGACGACCCTATAGCCAGCCGCGACGGCGGAAATACCAGAAGGGCAGGATTGCCGAAAGCACCATCATGCCGATGGCGAAGGGATAGCCAAAGTGCCATTTGAGCTCAGGGATGATGTCGAAATTCATGCCGTAGATTGAAGCGACAAGCGTCGGCGGCAGGAAGATGACAGCGGCGACGGAGAAGATCTTGATGATGGCGTTCTGCTCGATCGAGATCATGCCCAGCGTCGCGTCGAGCAGGAAGCTGATCTTCTGCGACAGGAAGGTGGCGTGGTCGGCAAGCGACAGCACGTCGCGCGACAACGTTTTGATGCGGGCGCGGGTATCCTTGCTCATCTTGGTCTGAGTGGAGGCATGGGCGAGGAAGCCGGCAAGGCGCTGCAGCGAGATCAGGCTGTCGCGGACTGAGGAGGCGAGGTCCTCCTTGCGGCCAATGCCTTTCAACAGTTCCTGGAAGTCACGGTTGCGCTTGGAAACCTTGGTCGAGCGTGCCTCGAAGATGTCGCGCGAGATCGCCTCGACGTCGCGGCCGGCGCGCTCCAGAATGTCGGCGAGGCGGTCGACGATCGCCTCCAGCAGGCCAATCAGGATGGTGTCGCCGCTGGTGCAGCCGGTCGCCACCTTCTCGGCACGCAGCGGAAAGGTCTTGAACGCCTTCGGCTCGTGGTAACGCACGGTGATCAGCCTACTGCCGGCGAGCACGAAGGTGACCGGCGACATCAAGGGATCATCCAGTTCGGTCTGAGCCGGCAGAATGGCGGTCATGAAGTAGGCGCCGTCCTCGACGTAGAGACGGCTCGAGATCTCGATCTCCTCCATCTCTTCCCGGGTCGGAACGGCAATGCCGAGCCAGGTCTCGATCGTGGTCTCTTCTTCCTTTGTCGGGCTGAGAAGGTCGACCCAGACGACAGCATCGCTGTTTTGCAGGAGATCGTCGACAAGGCGCAGGCGATCATTGTCGACGACGAAGGCCTTGATCATCGCCGGTCTCCCTTGCTGTTGCTAAAGAGGGTTTCGTTCGGAAGGGGCGCGTCACTCAGATCGCACTGACATGGCCATGTGAGGCTCGAGACCAGCGCAGAGGCCCCTTAGACCGGGCGTGACGTGCCGTCAAGCAGCGGCAAGACGCCGCCGCGATGCCTGTTATGACGTTGTGACCGAGCAACAGCCATTGTGGAGGCCGGGCGGGTCTCGCCGGGTCAGGTGTTGAATTTGAACAGCATGATGTCGCCGTCCTGGACGACATACTCCTTGCCTTCGTCGCGCGCCTTGCCGGCCTCCTTGGCCGCTACTTCGCCGCCCAGCCTGACGAAGTCGTCATAGGCGATGGTCTGGGCGCGGATGAAGCCGCGCTCGAAATCGGTGTGGATGACGCCTGCCGCTTGCGGCGCCTTGGCACCCTTGTGCACGGTCCAGGCGCGC
This sequence comes from Mesorhizobium sp. M0904, assembly GCF_040319475.1. Taxonomy (NCBI): domain Bacteria; kingdom Pseudomonadati; phylum Pseudomonadota; class Alphaproteobacteria; order Hyphomicrobiales; family Phyllobacteriaceae; genus Mesorhizobium; species Mesorhizobium sp. M0904. The sequence continues at coordinate 24,676 of NZ_JAMYOC010000018.1, forward strand.
GTCTCCTTGGGGCCGACGGTGAAATAGGTGATGAGCTGCAAAAGCTCGTAGCCGGCGCGGATCACCTTGTTCAGGCCGGGTTCGTCCAGGCCGAGCGTTGCCAGGAATTCCATTTCCTCTTCGTCCGAGAGCTGGGCGACTTCGGCCTCGATCGCCGCTGAGATCACGACAGTGCGGGCACCTTGCGCGGCGGCCATCTTCTCGACCGCCCTGGTATGCGCGTTGCCGGTGGCGGCGTCGGCTTCCGCGACGTTGCAGACGTAAAGCACCGGGTGTGAGGTCAAGAGATTCAGCCCCTGCAGGATGCGCAGATCCTCACCCGAGATGCCGTTGAGCAGGATGCGGGCGGGCTTGCCGGCCTGCAGCAGTTCGAGCGCCGCTTCCATCATCGGAAGTACGGTCGCTGCTTCCTTGTCCTTGCCGGCGGCACGCTTGCGGATCTGCACGATGCGGCGCTCGAGGCTGTCGAGATCGGCAAGCATCAATTCGGTCTCGACGGTCTCGGCATCGGCGACAGGATCGATGCGGCCCTCGACATGGGTAATGTCGTCATCCTCGAAGCAGCGCAACACATGGACGATGGCGTCGACCTCACGGATGTTGGCGAGGAATTGGTTGCCAAGCCCTTCGCCTTTCGAGGCGCCACGCACCAGGCCGGCAATGTCGACGAACGAGATGCGGGTCGGGATGATCTCCTTCGACTTGCCGATCGCGGCGATCTTCTGCAGGCGCGGGTCGGGCACCGCCACCTCGCCGGTGTTCGGTTCGATGGTGCAGAACGGATAATTGGCGGCCTGTGCCGCCGCCGTTCTGGTCAACGCATTGAAGAGCGTCGACTTGCCGACATTGGGCAAGCCAACGATGCCGCATTTGAAACCCATTTTTGTCTGGTCCTATCGGGAAATCGAATTTGATCAGGGCTATGGGCGAAAGCGCCGATGATCGTCAAGCCCTGAGCACTCATGCCCGCGGCGCTGACGGCGCCATGGCTCAGTCCTTGCCGCCAAAAAGCTTCTTCAGCATGGCCGCCATCGGGCCGGTTTCGGGCAGCTTGGCCGCCGGCTGCTGCGGCCGCGCCTGGCGGACGTGGCTTTGTGCCTTTGGCGCCTTGGGCGGCGGGCGGTCGTCGTCGCCCGTCGGCGTGAGCTTGTCGCGCAAGGCCAGCGTCACGCGGTTCATGAAGGAATTGTCGTCGCCCTCGGCAAGCAATCCGGCACCGTCGGCGATTGCGTCGAGCAGCACGTCCAGCCATTCGCGGTCGGCCTTGGCGAAATCGCCGAGCACATGGCCATGCACCATTTCCTTGACGCCGGGGTGGCCGACGCCGATGCGCACACGGCGAAAATCCTTGCCGACGTGCTGGTCGAGCGAGCGGATACCGTTGTGGCCGCCGGAACCGCCACCGACCTTGACACGCACCTTGCCGGCAGCAAGGTCGATCTCGTCATAAAAGACAGTCAGCGCCGAAGGGCCGAGCTTATAGAAGCGCAAGGCTTCGCCGACCGACTGGCCGGACAGGTTCATGAAGGTCTGCGGCTTGATCAGGATCACCTTTTCGCCGGCAAGCATGCCTTCGGCGATCAGACCCTGGAATTTCTTCGACCAGGGCGAAAAAGAATGGCGGCGGGCAATCGCGTCCGCCGCCATGAAGCCGACATTGTGCCGGTTGTTGGCGTATTTCGCGCCCGGATTGCCGAGGCCCGTAAAGACAAGCATCGTCGCCTCCGGGCGGGAAGGGGTTACTTCTCTTCGGCGGCAGGAGCCGCTTCGGGCGCAGCCGCTTCAGTCGTCTCTTCCGCTGCCTCCGGCTTCATCGCCGAGGAGCCGGCAATGGTCGCGATGGTGAAGTCGCGGTCGGAGATCACCGGCTTGACGCCGGCCGGCAAGGTGACGGCCGAAATGTGGATGGAATCGCCGATATCGGTGCCGGTGAGATCGATGGTGATGAAATCCGGGATCGCATTGGCCGGGCAATGGAACTCGACCTCGTGGCGCACGATGTTGAGCACGCCGCCGCGCTTGATGCCGGGCGACTTGTCTTCATTGATGAAGTGCACGGGCACGTCGACATTGACTTCGGTGTCCTTGCCGATGCGCAGGAAATCGACGTGGACCGGAAAATCCTTGACCGGGTCGAGCTGAAAATCCTTGGGCAAAACCTGGATCTTGTTGCCGTCGACATCGATCGTGGCGACCGTGGTCAGAAACCCGCCGCCATGGATCTTGTAATAGACGTCCTTATAGGTCAGCGCAATCGCCAGGGGAGGCTGCTTGTCGCCGTAAATCACTGCAGGCACTTTACCGTTGCGGCGAACTGCACGGGCGGACCCCTTACCGACCTGTTCGCGCGCTTCGGCCTTGAGCTCGTAAGTATCGTGGCTCATGGCATTTCCTTTCGCGTTGTTCTGGAGCGTTCGCGGCCAGCGTGGCTGGGCCGTAAACGTCGAAAGCCGCCGGGCCTGCATATCCGAAAGCGGCAGCCGCATAAGCAAGCGGACCTTTGTTCGGGATCACAAGGGAAGGCAGCCTTCCGCCGCGTTGCCTCCAAGGGTGTCTACGCGGGTGGCGGCTCTATAGCCGAAGGCGGGAAAGGGTGCAAGTCATGGCAGGCAAGGTCATGGCAGGCAGGTCTACAAGGGTTTCCCATGGCATGGCGATCACCCATGCCGGTGTCATCAGCGCCGACCTGCTGGCCTTCTTCAGGCCTTTAAGAACGTGACAAAAAACTGCCTTCTGGCGAGTGTCTTTTTTTGTCACGTCGTGCCGATGTCAGGCGATGCTCAAGCCGCCATCGATCAGCATTTCCGCTCCGACCATGAACGGGCATTCGTCCGAAGCAAGAAAAACCACTGCATTGGCAATTTCCTCGGCGGTTCCGAAACGACGGGCAGGCACTAGGCCGACCACAGCTTTCGCGCGCGCCTTCGCCGCTTCGGGGGCCAGCCCAAGTTTGTCGTTTAGCGGCGTGTCGATCGGACCCGGGCTGATCACATTGGCGCGAATACCCCGTTCTATCAGTTCGCCCGAGAGCGTCCGGGCGAGCGAAATCATGCCGGCCTTGGCCAGCGCATAGACGTGCGTTCCAGCCATTCCCATATGTGCGTTGACCGAGCCGCTGAGGATGATCGACGACGGGTTCGAAAACAGCGGAACGAGCGCCTTGACCAGGAAGTAGGGCCCCTTGAGGTCGACATCGATGCTCCTGTTAAACGCGGCCTCGGTCCAGTCGCCAAGCGGGCGCAGGTCGGCGATACCGGCATTGAGGAAGAGAATGTCGAGCTTGCCGAAGGTTTCCTCGATCCGCCGCGCTATGTCGTTCTGGGCAGCGGCATCTCCGGCGTCAGCGGCAATGACAAGTACGTCACTGCCGAGGGTGGTGCGCGCCTCCTCGAGACGGCTCGCATTGGTTCCGGTGATAGCGACGCGCGCACCTTCCTCGATGAAACGTTGTGCCGTCACTAGGCCGATGCCGCTGGTGCCGCCGGTAATCAATGCGGCCTTGCCTTTTAGTCTGGACATAAGCGAATTGCCTTTCCTGGCGCGGAGCGCTGCGCAGCATCAGGGGTAAGCCCGATATGTTCAACTTGGAAGCGTTGCTGACCACAATTTTGCCTTCAGGGGTGACCCTCTCTAACAGGCTTTTCACCCGGCGTATGGTGAAAGAATCATCAAGGGCGCGGCAACTGCCACGCCCTCCTATCAATTCCGAAAGATGAACTGACGTTTAGCTGGCCGCCGCCTCCAGCTTCGTCGCTGCCTTCATGTTAGGCAGGAGGACCGTCAGTAGCCCGAGCAGCGGCAAATACGAGCAGACCTGGAAGACGAAATCGATGCCTTTCAGGTCGGCGACGACGCCAAGCACGGCGGCGGCGATGCCGCCCATGCCGAAGGCGAAGCCGAAGAAGATGCCGGCGATCATGCCGACGCGGCCGGGCACCAGTTCCTGGGCGAAGACGACGATGTTCGAGAAGGCCGAGGACAGGATCAGGCCGATCAGCACGGTGAGAACCATCGTCCACTCGAAATTGGCGTAGGGCAGGGCCAGCGTGAAGGGCAGCACGCCGACGATCGAGAACCAGATCATCGCCTTCTGCCCGTAGCGGTCGCCGAACGGGCCGCCGAGCAGGATGCCCAGGGCAGAGGCGCCGAGGAACAGGAACAGCATGACTTGCGACATCTGCACCGAAACACCGAACTTATGAATGGAATAGAAGGTGTAGTAGCTGGCAAGGCTGGAAATATAGGCGTTCTTGGTCAGTACCAGCAGCGTCAGCACCAGCAGCGCTCCCATCACCTTGCGGCGCGGGAAGGGCGAGACGAAGCTTGCCGCCTTGCGGGCGCCCTGCGCGGCACGCAGCCGGCTGTACCAGCCGCCGACCTGCCACAGCACGATGATGCCGATCAGCGAGCCGCCGGCGAACCAGGCGATGCTGGTCTGGCCGAAGGGCACGACGATGAAGGCTGCCAGCAGCGGCCCCATAGCCTGGCCGAAATTGCCGCCGACCTGGAACAGCGACTGCGCAAGACCGAACCGGCCGCCGGAGGCGAAGCGGGCGATGCGCGAGGATTCCGGATGGAAGATCGCCGAGCCGATACCGATCAGCGAGGCGCCGATGAGGAGCAGGAAATAGTGTCCGGGGTAGGCCAGCACGACCAGTCCGATCAACGAGGAGGCCATGCCGTAGGGCAGCGAATAAGGCATCGGCCGCTTGTCGGTGATCGTGCCGATCACCGGCTGCAGCAAGGATGCCGTCACCTGGAAAGTGAAAGTCAAGAGGCCGATCTGCCAGAAATCGAGACCGTAATTGGCCTTCAGCAGCGGATAGATCGCCGACAGCAGCGACTGCATGATGTCGTTGATGCAATGACAGAAGCTCACCGCCAGGATGACGGTGAAGGCCGTCGCCTGAGCTGAGATGTGGCCGGCCGCTGCCGGCTCGCCCTCGGCGATTGCTGTGGTATCTGTCAAGGCATGCTCCGTGGTCTTTTTGGCGGGCACTTCCGCACGCGGTCTTATGGGGCCGCCTGCCTTATACGTCGCTTGTCACGCGACTTCTTTCGTGGTTTGGTCCAATAGTTTCGCAAGTGGGCCATAGCTGATGCCGCATGGCAAGGAAATGTTCAAGGCGGGCGACGCTGATCTCGGGCTGCTGCATGAGCGTCGCTGGCAATGGCTGGAGCAGGCCGTAGGGCCGGCAGTGGCGCTGCCGACCGAATATCCGGACGGCTACCATGTGCCACGGCACCATCACAGCCGCAGCCAGTTGCTGCACGCGCTGGTCGGGGTCGTGCTGGTAACGACGCGGCATGGGCGCTGGATGGTGCCTCCGGACCACGCGATGTGGATCCCCGCCGGCACCGAACATTCCGTCGAGATGCTGGGCGACGTCAGCATGCGGTCCGTCTATGTGATGCCGGAGGCCATTCCCGGCCTACCGGACGGGTTGCGTGTCGTGGGCATCACCGACCTGATGCACAGCCTGATCGTGGAATCGGAAAAGCTGCCGCAGGGCGCCGAGCTGGAGGGCCGGGGCGGACTGATCATGAAGCTCCTGCTGCACGAAATCCCGAACCTGCCGGAACGGCCGCTCGGCCTGCCGTTCCCGTCCGATGCAAGGCTGGCGACGCTGTGCCGGCGCTTCGTCTCGGCACCGTCACCGCATGCGACGATCGACCAATGGGCCGCTATCGTTGGCATGAGTCGCCGCTCTTTCACCCGCGCGTTCCACCGCCAGACGGGATTGTCGCTGTCGACCTGGCGTCAGCAGGCCTGCCTGTTCGCGGCGCTGCCACGGCTGGCCGACGGCGAGCCGATCACAAGGGTGGCGCTCGATCTCGGCTATGACAGCGTGCCGGCGTTCATCACCATGTTCAAGCGCATGCTGGGAGCCTCGCCACGCGGTTACATGCGGGGCGCCCGTGATGCTGGCGAAGGTGCGGCGAATAAGCGGTCCGGCTCGGCCTGAGTCGCAGCCCTGAAGCGCGTAGCGTTCGACCGGCCTCATGCGACGCGCTTTGGATTCTTGTTTTCATGCATGTCGTTATCGCAAAACCGCTGCACAGTTTTGCGCGGACATGCATTAATCGAACAGGCTCGACACCGATTCCTCGGTCGCCGTGCGTGAGATCGCTTCGCCCATCAGTTCGGCGATGGAGATGACGCGGATATTGGCGGCGTCGAGCACTGCCTGGGTCGGCTGGATGGAATCGGTGATGACCAGTTCCTGCAGTTTCGAGGCGCCGATGCGGGCGATGGCGCCCCCGGACAAAACGCCATGGGTAGTATAGGCGGTGACGCTGGTGGCGCCGTCGGCAAGCAGCGCATCGGCTGCATTGCACAGTGTTCCGCCCGAATCGATGATGTCGTCGATCAAGAGGCAATCCTTGCCGCGCACGTCACCGATGACGTTCATGACTTCCGATTCGCCGGGGCGCTCGCGGCGCTTGTCGACGATGGCGAGCTGGGCATCGATGCGCTTGGCGAGCGCGCGGGCGCGGACCACGCCGCCGACATCCGGCGAAACCACCATGACATTGGCAAGCTGCTTGTATTTCGCCTTTACGTCGCGGGCCATGACCGGCACGGAAAACAGATTGTCGGTCGGGATGTCGAAGAAGCCTTGAATCTGGCCGGCATGGAGATCCAGGGTCAGCACCCGGTCGACGCCCGCCCTCGTGATCATGTTGGCGACCAGTTTGGCCGAGATCGGTGTGCGGCCCGAGGCACGGCGATCCTGCCTGGCATAGCCGAAATAAGGAATAACCGCAGTGATGCGCTTGGCCGAAGAGCGCATGAAGGCGTCGATCATGATGAGCAGTTCCATCAGATGATCGTTGGTCGGGAACGAGGTGGACTGCAGGATGAAGACGTCCTCGCCACGCACATTCTCCTGGATCTCGACGAAGATTTCCTGGTCGGCGAAGCGCCTGACGCTGGCCTTGCCCAGCGGAATGTTGAGGTAGCGGGCGACTGATTCGGCCAGCACCCTGTTGGAATTGCCCGCGAAGAGCTTCATGCACCGTTCCTGGCGAAGGATTGAGAGACTCCGATAGCACTCCAGCCTCTTAGTCGGGCTTTTAGCGGCCCGCGCCGGTATTGCAAGCGTCGTGAATGGGAATCCGCCGGCTAATCTCAATAAACGCTTACGGCTTGACGATGCGGCGATAGGTCCACTGCGATGCCGACGGAATCGGGGATAGCTCTATCTTTCAGTCTGAGCATGATCTCTTCCGAAAACCGGATTCCATTTTCGGAAATCATGCTCCAGGTCAGCCGGCGCCGCCGCCAAGCCAGGTGGCGAACTGGTCGATTGTCTGGTCGGCAATTGCCTGCATGGTCGCCGGGGCGACCGCCGCCCAGCCTTCGCCGCCGCCAACAGAGGGCGCCTTCTGCTGGCCGTTGATGCGATGCAGCCGGTTGCCGGCCGGGTCATAGATGTCCCAGACGTAGATGACGGTGGTGTCCTTGCCTTCCGTCATGGTCGAGAAATAGCCCTTGAGCACATGCGTTGGGGTCTGGTCGGTGCTGCCGGCCAAGGTGATGCCGCGCTGCCTGGCGCGTGTCTGAAGCTCGGTGGTCAGCGGTGTCGCGGCTTCTACCGAGGCGCCGACGATCGGCGCCACCTGCAGCCGGGTCCGCGCAATGGCAGCCGCGCTTTTGGCGGGCGGCACGGCTACTGCAGCCGAAGGCTGCGCTGTATCTGCAGTTTGCGCGGTGCCGGCAGGCCGAGCCGGAGTTGCGGGGGGCGTTGCGGCACTTCCGGCTCCGGAGAGCGATTGCGTCGATTGCGGGGCAATGGCCGACGGTTCGAGAACGTCCTTCGCATTGGTGCAGGCCGCCAGCGCCAGCGCCACGAGCAATGACACGGTCGTCACATGCGATCGTCTCATTAGCCTGAAAACTCCTTGGCGATGAACGCCCCTCACACTCTTTGCATTATGGATTCACTGCACGATCAAGTCGAGATCATGGCGGGACAGCGGCTTCGGCTGGGATTCGGTCGTCAGATAGGTGCGGCCAAGCGTCATCGCGGTTTCGGTTTCGGAGTCCATGATGATCATATGGGCGAACAGCGTCATGTTCGGCGCAATCGGTTCGGGATTACCCTGATAGAACATCGGCATATCCATCCAGGACGGGGTGAAGCGGGCGCCGAGCGAATAGCCGCAGGCATTAAGCCGGTGCTTGGTCAAATTGTGGGCTTCGAGGGTGCGGGCATGGGCGTCGAACACGTCGCCGAACGTATTACCGGGCGTCATCGCCTTCTCGACTGCAAGTAGCGCGGCGCGGGCGGCATCGAACAATTCCTGGTGGCGTTTCGATACCTTGCCGGTCAACACCGTGCGCATCATTGCCGCATGGTAGTGGTGGAAGACACCGGCCCATTCGAGCGTCAGCTGGTCGTTCTTGGTGAGCTTGCGGCGGCCGGCTTTGTAGCGGCAAAGCAGGGCGTCGACGCCGGAGCCGATGATGAACTCGTTGGCCGGATAATCGCCGCCGCCGGCAAAGATGGCACCTTGCATGGCGGCGAGGATCAGCGCCTCATCGCCGCCCTGCTTGATCAGCGGCAGTGCTGCGTCCAGCGCGTCGTCGGCCAGATTTGCGGCTTTTTCCGCCTTGGCGATTTCTGCCGGGCTCTTGAACAGCCGTAGCCGGCTGACAATGCCGGAGGCATCCGCGATCTGCCCGAAGGTCTGCAACTGCTCGTCGAGGCGCCGGCCATTATAGGCGGTCAGGCCGTGGGTGTCGTATTCGACGCCGATGCGGGCACCGAGCAGGTCGAGTTCGTTGAGCAGGTTGCGCAGGTCTACCGCCGGATTGGCGCCGTTGCGGTCCGTCCACAAAACGATGTTGTCGATGATCGAGGTGTGGCGCGCCTGGCGCAAGTCGGCCGAACGCGTCAGCAGCACCATCGAGCCGTCGGCCTTGACCACCAGGCACTGGAAAAAGCAGAAGCCGAAGGTATCGTAGCCGGTTAGCCAATACATGCTTTCCTGGGCAAACAGCAGGACGGCGTCGAGCTTCTTTTCGGCGATCTCGATCATTAGTCGATCGCGCCGCGCGTCGAATTCCGAGCGTTCGAAATGCAGCGCCATCAGTCAGCCTCCAAAACGATTGCCGAAACCTGCCGCCCGTAGTCGGGCTCGTTGCGATGCGTGCTGCGCCGATAGGAGTAGAAAAGCTCTTCCTCGGCATAGGTGCAGCGGCCAAGTCCTTCGGCGTTGACGCCAGCCTTGGTCAGCCGGTCGACCGTGTAGCGGTTGAGATCGAACATCGCGTGTCCGGCATTTGCTGAAGGCGCGAAATAGCGAGCATTGCCGGTATCGGCGTCGACGAAACGGGCGACGAATTCCGGTCCGACTTCGTAATTCCGTGGGCCGATCGAAGGACCGAGCACTGCGACGATGCAGTCGCGCCGGGCGCCGAGGCTTTCCATTGCCGCGATGGTGTTTTCCAGCACTCCGGTGAAAGCGCCTTTCCAGCCGGCATGGGCGGCGCCGATAATGCGCGCCTCGGCGTCGGCGAAGAGGACCGGTCCGCAGTCGGCGGTCGAGGCACCGACGGCAATGCCCGGCCGGTCGGTGACAATGGCGTCGGCCTTGGGCCGCTCGCCGGCAAAAGGCTCCCTGGCAATGACGACGTCCGGCGAATGAACCTGGTGAGCGGTCAGCAGATGGTTTGCGGGCACGCCCATCCATTCGGCGACCCGGCGGCGATTTTCGCGCACCAGCGTCTGGTCATCGTTCGAACCGGCCCCGATGTTGAGGCCCCGGTAGATGCCGCTGGAAATGCCGCCGACTCGCGTGAAGTAGCCGTGGCGGATGCCTTGCGCCGTTTCCAGCAAGGGCGACCGAACGGGATCCGGTTTGGTCTGATTCAGCATGGCGGCTTTGTTGTCCGTATGGGCGATTTCGTCAAGCGAGTTGAAGGGGCGCAGTTGAAGGCTGGTCGGTTGAAGGCTGGCGAAGTTGATGTCGGGCGCTAGTCGGAGACGGGAGAGTGAGAGAGGCGGCAGCGAAAAGTCAATCCGTGCTTGGAAACGGCGGAACGGCAATGCCGGCAGGGAGGACGGCAAGCACCTTGAAGAGTTCGCCCATGGCCTGCGGGCCGGCGAGGCGCTCGACGTCGGCCGCGATCTTTTCGCGAGCTGCCTCATCGGCGTTGGCGCCGAGCCGGCCAGCCCGTTCGAGAAGCCCCATCTTGAGCAGGAATTCACCTTGCGTTGAGAGGTGGGCATCGAGGCCGTGTGCCCGAACGGTTGCCGCGAGGGGAGCGAAATCGACATGGGCTGTGAGATCGGCCTGCCCCGGATTGGCCAGCACGTCCTCATGACCGTGCTTGCGCAAGGCCTGCAAGGTGTCGCCGATCCCGGGCTGGAGATGACCGTAGTCGAGAAACAGGCCGGCTCCGCCAAATCCGGCAAGTCGCCCGGCGATGGCCGCCATCAGGGCGGCGCGGGCTGGCGCCACCTCGACGATGGCACCTTGCGTCGCATTCTCGGCACCCTCCGGCAGCAGCATCGGGTCAAGCGAGCCGGCGCCGACGAAAAAGCGCAGCCGGTTCGCGTCGTCGAGACCGATCATCCGTTCGCTCCAGCCGGCTCCAGCGCGGACGAACTGGCGGATGGGCACGGCGTCAAACAGCTCGTTACCAACAATCAGAAGCGGCCCCTGCGGCAGCGTGTCGACGGCCTCATGCCAGGCGATGGTGGCCGACGTCCCGGCAAGCGTCCGTTTCTGGACCTCGGTCAACCGCGGACTGGCCTCGATCAAGGCGAACGATGCGCTGGCGGTAAGCGTCGGATCGAGCCGCGAAAGCGTGCGCAGCATATCTCTCATCAGCGTGCCGCGGCCGGGGCCGATTTCGGCGATGGCGACCGGCGTCGGCCGGTCGATCGCCAGCCACGCCTGGTAGAGCCAGATGGCGACCAGCTCGCCAAACATCTGGCTGATCTCCGGCGCGGTGACGAAGTCGCCGGCGGCGCCAAACGGCTCGCGTGTCGTATAATAGCCGTCCTGCGGATCGAACAGGCAGAGCGCCATGTATTCGCTGATGGGGATCGGTCCTACCGCACCGATCAGCTCGGCGATGCGGGTCTTCAGCCGCGTCATGCCGGCTGCGGTTTTGTCACCGGCTTGGCTGTAGCCATCGCCCAGATGCCGGCCAGCACCATCGGCAGTGACAGCACCATTCCCATGGTCAGCCAGCTCGTGCCAAGGAGGTAGCCAAGCTGCTGGTCGGGCTCGCGGAAGAATTCGACGAAGATGCGCGAGGCGCCATAGCCGGCGATGAAGGCGCCGCCGACTAAGCGCGGCGTCTTCAGCTTGAGCCTGGAATGGGTGAGGAAGCGCAGGACCAGGAACAGCACCAAGCCTTCGAGCAGCGCCTCATAGATCTGGCTCGGATGGCGTGCAAATGGGCCGCCATTGGGGAATTCGAATGCCCATGGCACGTCGGTCGGCCGGCCCCATAGTTCGGAATTGATGAAGTTTGCCAGGCGAACGAGGCCAAGCCCTACCGGCACGCCGGCGGCAACCACGTCGAACAGCGACCATGTGCGGATGCCGCGAGACCAGGAAAACAGCGTCATGGCGAGAATGACGCCGAGTAGGCCGCCATGAAACGACATGCCGCCCTGCCAGACGGCGACGATATCGAGCGGATTGGCAATGTAGCGCGGCAGGTCGTAGAACAGCACGTAGCCGGTGCGTCCGCCGAGCACCACACCGATGGCTGCCCAGACGATGAAGTCGTCGAGGTCGATGGGCTTCATCGGCAGGATGCCGTCGGGCCAAAGTTTGGGGTTGGTGACGAGGCGTTTGGCATACCACCAGGCGAACAGAATGCCGACGATATAGCCGACGCCGTACCAATGCACCGCCAGTGGTCCGATCCGGACGATGACCGGGTCGATGTTGGGAAAGGGCAGGGCGGCCAGCGGCAGCAAATATTCGCTCAACAGGGTCTCCGGGTTCCAATCAGGTTCGGGCGCGGACCATGCGGCAGGCTTTTGGCGCGGTCAAGGCAAGCATATGCTTGCATTCCGAATGGTGCGCCACTACGTCAATTCAACCAAGCGAGGATTTGCCATGGCGACCGGACCGAACCGCATTCTCGATGAATTCGCCAAGCTGATGACCGATGCAGCCGGTGCCGCGCAGGGCGTGCGGCGCGAGGTGGAGACCGCCTTCAGGGGCCAGGCCGAGCGCATACTCAACTCCATGGACGTGGTGCAGCGCGAGGAATTCGACGCTGCTCGCGACATGGCGGCGAAGGCCAGGGAAGAAAACATCCGGCTCGCCGCTCGCATCGAGGCGCTCGAGGCCAGGCTTGCCGAATTGACCGGTCAAGCAGCGCCTGTGGCTGCGGCAAAGCCGCGTGCAAAAAAATAATCAGAAATAAATCGTTAAACTTTTCCACAAAGCCGGATCGTAAAAAGCGCTTTGTCGTGAATCGCTTACCGGTACTGCGTGAATCTTTGTGACATCGCCTTTCCACATGCGAATGACGCAGTGCGAAAAATTTGGCTGGTCACGCGACTCCCGATCAATAGACTGAATTTGTTGCATGATTCGGAGCAGGGTCATGCGCCGGGCGGTGGGGTCCGGTCCGGGGTCTTTGCGTTGACGAAGTCCTGGCCGTCCGAGTTCTAGGCAGAATTGTTCGAGTGTGCCTCTCCCGCGGAGCGTGTGGTGGCGCTCCCAGAACGACAGGAAGCATTTCATGGAACTTCTCGAACTCGAATTCTCCCGCGAAATCCATCCGGTGGATGTTATCGAGCAGGTGGCGCACAACAACGACTGGTCCTTCGAACGGGCCGGCGACGACGAGATCTCGATTTCGGTTGCCGGGAGCTGGACCGACTACCACGTTTCATTCTCCTGGATGGAGGACTACGAGGCGCTGCACCTGGCCTGCGCCTTCGACATCAAAGTCCCGGAGGCGCGCGCGCTCGAGGTGATGCGGCTGCTTTCGCTGATCAACGAGCAGATGCTGTTTGGCCATTTCGATCTCTGGGAGCAGGAAGGCGCCATCATGTTCCGCCAGTCGCTGCTGCTGGCCGGTGGGGTCGAGCCGTCAAGCCAGCAGGTCGAGGTGCTGCTGTCGTCGGCGCTGGAAGCCTGCGAATGCTATTTCCAGGCGTTCCAGTTCGTCGTCTGGTCGGGGACTTCGGCCAAGGATGCGTTGGCCGGCGTGCTGTTCGAAACCTACGGAAACGCCTGACCGTCGATGAGTTCGAGCAACACGCGAAAACCCGAGATCAGCTTTGCCAATTTCGACCGTATCGACATCCGCGCCGGCACGATCGTAGAGGCCGAGCCTTTTCCCGAGGCGCGCAAGCCGGCGATTAAGTTGAAAATCGATTTTGGTCCCGAGATCGGGGTGAAGAAATCCTCGGCCCAGATCACAAAATACTATACGCCCGAAACCCTGATCGGCCGGCAGGTGTTCGCTGTAGTCAATTTCCCGCCGCGCCAGATCGGGCCATTCATGTCGGAAGTGCTGACGCTAGGCTTTCCCGATGAAGAGGGCGCCGTCGTGCTTGGCGCGATCGAGCGCAAGGTGCCGGACGGAGGCAGGTTGTTCTAGCTGCGCTGTTGCTCACGCAGCCAGTTTACGCGTGGTGCCCAGCGCCTCTTCAACCGTTTCCATGAACATTTCCGCGCAGGCCTTCCAGCTGTAGCGCATCGCGCGTTGCCGCGCCTCGGCGCGGTCGACGTGAAGGGCGGCGAGCGCTGCTTGCCGCAGGTCGTCCGATACCGCGCCGCCGATGCCGTCTCCGACGATGTCGATCGGTCCGGTGACGGGATAGGCTGCGACCGGCGTGCCACTGGCCAGCGCCTCGATGATGACGTTGCCGAATGTGTCGGTGCGGCTGGGGAAGACGAAGGCATCGGCCGAGGCGTAGATCTCGGCCAGCTCGTCATTCGGACGATGGCCGAGGAAATGGGTATCGGGATATCTGGCCTTCAGCTTCGCCAATTCCGGCCCTTCGCCTACGACCACCTTGCTGCCCGGCAGGTCGAGGTCGAGAAAGGCCGGCAGGTTCTTTTCGATCGCGACGCGGCCGACGCAGAGGAAGATCGGTCCGGGAAATCCCAGGTCCTTTCTTTTATCCGGCCGAAAATGATCGGTGTCGACGCCGCGCGTCCACGGCCGGAGCTTGGTGAAGCCGCGCGCCGCAAGATCGTCGGCAAGCGACTGGGTGGCGACCAGCGTGCCCTGTCCTGAATTATGGAAATCGCGCAGCCAGCGATAGGCCCATGCTTCAGGCACCGGCAGGCGTGCGCTCAGATATTCCGGAAAACGTGTGTGATAGCTGGTCGTGAACGGGCGGCCGGCGTTGCGGCAGTAGCGCCGGGCCATAATGCCGAGCGGTCCTTCGGTGACGATATGAACGTGGTCCACCTTGCGCGCCTCGATCAGCCGCGCCACGCGGTGCGGCGTCGTCAGCGCCAGCCTGATATCGGGATAGGTCGGCAGAGGCAGGGTGCGAAAGATGTTGGGCGTCAGGAAATCCGTCTCGACATCGAAGGATTTCAGGGTCTCCGAGAGGCGCTCCAGCGTGTGGACGACGCCGTTGACTTGCGGGCGCCAGGCGTCGGTGACCATCAGGATGCGCATGGCGGTCCCTTGGCGGCAAGCTTGATTGGCTTGCCGCGATGCCTGAGCGGCGACCACGCCGCAGCTCTGGCGTCGCACCGGCGCACCCGGGCAGGCGCGGGGTCGAAATGAGGCCGCAGGGCCGAATCAATCAGGATCGCGCGCTTCATTGGCGCTCTTCACCATGGTTTCATGACGGGCGAATGAAGGCCGGGTCTCGCTGCCGTCAAGCCGGAACCTTGATCACCGCCCGCAAGCCGCCGAGCGGGCTGCGTTCGAGGACGATGTCGCCGCCATGGCTGCGGGCAATGTCGCGTGCGATGGAGAGGCCAAGGCCGGTGCCGCTGGCGTCGAGGTTGCGGGCCTCGTCGAGCCGCACGAACGGCTTGAATACATCCTCCCGCTTTTCGGGCGGAATGCCCGGACCGTCGTCGTCGATGGTGACGAGCAGCGAACCGCGTCCATGATTGGCGTTGATCTCCACCGTCTTGGCATAGCGGAATGCATTGCCGACGACATTGGAGAGCAGCCGGGCAAAGGCATTGGGGCGCACGTGGACGTGCGGATCGCCGGTAAGTACGGTCGACAGCTTGCGCTTGCGGAGCGCGGCTTCCTCGCGAAGCTTGTCGAAGAAGGCTTCGAGGTCGAACCGGCCGGCATCTTCCGATGCTTCGCCGCGTGCAAAGGCAAGGTAACCTTCCAGCATCGACTGCATGTCGTCGATGTCCTGGTCGAGTGCCTGGGTGTCGGCCGCCTTGGTCCCGGCCAGTGCCAATTGCAGCTTGAAGCGGGTGAGGATGGTCCTCAGATCGTGGCTGACGCCGCTCAGCATGGCGGTGCGCTGCTCGAGCTGGCGTTCGATGCGTTCGCGCATCTGGATGAAGGCAAAGCCGGCGCGGCGGACTTCCTCGGCGCCGCGCGGGCGAAAATCGCGCGGCATCGGCCGGCCTTTGCCAAAGCTCTCGGCCGCCTCGGCCAGCGTCAGAATCGGCCGGATCTGGTTGCGCAGGAAGGGAATGGCGATCATCAGCAGCACCAGCGAGGTGCCGACCATCCAGATCAGGAAAATATGGGTGTTCGACGCATAGGCCTGGCTGCGGCGCACGAAGACCCGCAGCACCTTGTTCTCAAGCTGGACGCGGACCTCGACGATATTGGAATTGCCGACCGTATCGATCCAGAACGGACGGTTGATCTGGCGGGTGATCTCGGACGAAAGGATCTCGTCGAGGATCGAGAAGAACGGCTTTGGCCCGGGTGGCGGCAGCGGGTCGGGGGGGAGGAGGTCGACCTTCAGCTGCATGCGATCCTGGGCGATGCGGATGATGTTCGCGTAGTCGGCGTCATGCGGATAGGTCTCTATCAGGTCGATGATGGCGGCGATGTCGCGCACCGTGGCCTGTGACAGGCGTTGCGTCACGGTCTGCCAATGGCGCTCCATGAAGACAAAGGCGACGACCGACTGCAGCATGATCATTGGCGCTATGACGATGATCAGCGAGCGGGCATAGAGCCGCTTCGGCATGTAAAGCGACACCAGGCGCCAGAAACGGTTCCAGGCGCGCGGCACGGCCTTCAGCGCCCGCGTCGCGCGGGCGCTGAAGCCGCCATCTCCCGGCCGTTCGAGGTGCGTGGTCGCCATTCGTCTTTTCGCTCACCGGGACACGGCAAGGTCCGCTGTCGGCGGCATTCTATTCCACGCTGAGCCGATACCCAATACCGCGCACGGTCTGCAGCCAGACCGGATTGGACGGATCGCGTTCGATCTTGCGGCGCAGCCGGTTGATCTGGACGTCGATCGTGCGCTCGCCGACCTCGGATTCGTCGCCGACAAGCTCATGCCGCGGTATCGTCTCGCCGGCACGGGCAGCGAAGATCGCCAGGATTTCCTGCTCGCGGTCGGTCAGCTTGAGCGCCTCTCCGCCGCGCTTCAGCTCACGCCTGGCGATCTGGAACGTATAGGGACCGAAGACCAGCTGTTCGACCTTGGGCGTCGTCGCGGGGCCGCCGCGGCGCAGGATATTGTTGATACGCAGGATCAGCTCACGCGGGTCGAACGGTTTAGGCAGATAGTCGTCGGCGCCGGCCTCGAGCCCGGTGATCCGGCTGTCGGTTTCGGACAGTGCGGTGAGCATCAGGATCGGTACGTTTTTCTCCGCCCGCAGCGCCTTGGTGAGATCGACGCCGCTTTCACCCGGCATCATGACGTCGAGCACGATCAGATCGAAGTCGAGGCCGGCGAGCTTGCGCCGCGCCTCGCCGGAATTTCCGGCGACGGTGACGCGAAAACCGTTTTCGGTCAGATACTGTTTCAGAAGATTGCGGATTCGGGTGTCGTCGTCGACCACCAGCAGATGCGGCGCGTCGTCTTCCGGTGCTGTCGGATGATCAACCCTCTCAATGGTCTCCATGGCTTTTCCCTGACATCTTTGCGGGCACAATGTCGATCTGCGCCCTTAGTTCCGGATTGACCATCGCTTCAAGGAACCGTTCGATAACGGCGCGTTCGGTGGCTCCGGAATCTTCCAATGCAGCATGGATGCGGCGCGACTGTGGCCGCGCCAGCGCCAGCGCCAGCGCACGGCCCTTGGCCGTCGGATAAAGCTCGCGCTGGCGGCGGTCGCGGGGGCCCTGCAATTGCACGATATGGTCGGTGTCAATCAGTTGCTTGAGCACGCGCGCCAGGCTCTGCTTGGTGATCTTGAGCACGTCGAGGAGCTCGGCGACCGTCAGGCCGGGCCGGCGATTGACGAAATGCAACACCCGATGATGGGCGCGGCCAAAACCGTAATCGGCCAGGATCTGGTCCGGATCGGAGGTAAAGTCGCGATAGGCGAAGAAGAACAACTCGATGATGGCGAAATCGATGCCGTCCTCGTCGGTGATCGCCGTCCTGATCGGCTCCGCGGCTGCGTGGCTCGTCATCTTTTCTCCGTGTGAAGCAGGAAATTATGTCAGCACTATTGACGTATTTTCCGCGCGATGGTAATTTTTGGCAAGCTTTTCGGCGGATTGCGAACGAAAAGGCAAGCGAAGCCGTTTTTTCCGGAACTTCCTGAGTTTGCCAGACCTTAAATATCCGCCTACGCTTTGAGACAATGGCCGTCCGCAGCGGCCGAGGCGAAACACGCAACGACACTGTGCGGGCTGCCGCCCGCGGGAGGTTACCATGGCATCCGTTCCCTTCGACCAACTGGACGGCTTTATCTGGATGAACGGCGAATTCGTCAAATGGGCCGACGCCAAGATCCACGTCTTGACCCACGGGCTGCACTACGCCAGCGCGGTATTCGAGGGCGAGCGCGCTTATGGGGGCGAAATTTTCAAGCTGACCGACCACACCGAACGCCTGCATGAATCGGCGCGCCTGCTTGGCTTCAAGATACCCTACTCGGTCGCCGAGATCGACGACGCCTGCCGTACGCTGTTGAAGAAGCAAGGTTTCCAGGACGCCTATGTCCGGCCGATCGCGTGGCGCGGCAGCGAACAGATGGGCGTTTCCGCACAGAACAGTCGGATCAACTGCGCCATCGCCATCTGGCAGTGGCCGAGCTATTTCGACCCGGCGCAGAAGCTCAAGGGCATCCGCCTCGACATGGCCGAATGGCGCCGCCCCGACCCGCGCACCGCACCGTCGAAATCGAAGGCGGCCGGCCTCTATATGATCTGCACCATGTCCAAGCATGCCGCCGAGGCCAAGGGCTATGCCGACGCTATGATGCTCGACTGGCGGGGCCAGGTGGCGGAAGCGACAGGCGCCAACATCTTCTTCGTCAAGGACGGCAAGATCTATACGCCCAAGCCCGATTGCTTCCTCGACGGCATCACCCGCCGCACGGTCATCGGCCTTGCCAAGGACCGCGGTTTGGAGGTGATCGAGCGCGCCATCATGCCGGAAGAGCTTGAAGGCTTCCAGCAGTGCTTCCTCACCGGGACGGCAGCCGAGGTGACGCCGGTTTCGGAGATCGGTCCATACCGATTCGAGGTCGGCGAAATCGCCAAGACGCTGATGAATGACTATTCTGCGGCCGTTCAGCCGAAGCACGCAATCGCAGCAGAATAACGAAAGTCACAGCTTTTTTAACTAGTAAGGGCGGTTTTCGGGCCGCCCTTTTTATTTAAGCGCTTCTGCATTTGACTTTCACACAATTCGGCGTCTCATGATGGGGTCGGCCCGGGAGGCTGGCAGCTATGGAGGGACTGGAAATATGGATATGAACACGCTTCTTCCGATCATTATTCAGGTGATTACGGGTATCATCGGTGGTCAGGCGGTTGGCGCGGCTATCAAGACGGCGGCGATGGGGCAGCTTACCAAAATCCTTGGCGGCGCTGTTGGCGGCGTCGGCGGTGCGGCCATCCTCAACAGTCTGCTGGGTGGTGCGGTCGATCCGACAGCCGCGGCCACGGCGGCAGGGGCAGGCAGCGCGTTGAACATTTCAAATATCGTTGGCGGTGCCGGCGGCGGCGCCATCCTGACCGGCATCATCGGTGCGGTCATGAACGCGATGAAGAAATAAGCTTTGACGTTTCAGGGTTTAAATGGGCGGCTTCGGCCGCCCATTTCGTTTTCCGTTTTCCGTTTTCCGTTTTCCGTTTTGCGTTTTTCCGTTTGCCGTTTGCCGTTTGCCGTTTGTGGAGCGGTGGACGCCGTTCGCGTGTGTCTCTACATCAGGGTAAGGTTAGGGCTTTCCTGACGCGTTCGAGGGGGCGCGCAGCGCTCCGACCGCGTGAAAGGACGAATATGGGTCAGCTCAACGCCGGCATCGTGCCGGTCACGCCGTTCCAGCAGAACTGCACCATTCTCTTCGACATGGACGACAGGCAAGGCGTTGTCGTCGATCCGGGCGGCGACATCGACAAGGTGCTGGCGGCGCTCGAGGACAATGCAATCACTGCCGGCGCGATCTGGATCACGCATGGCCATATCGACCATGCCGGCGGGGCCATGGAGCTGAAGGAGGCGCTCGGTATCGAGATCATCGGCCCGCATGCCGCCGACCGGCCGCTGCTCGCCAATCTCGAGAACCAGGCGAAGCGCTACGGCATCACCGATCCCGTGCGCAACTGTGTCCCCGACCGGTTCCTTGCCGAAGGCGAGACCGTTTCGTTCGGCTCACACGTGTTCGAGGTGCTCCATTGTCCGGGCCACGCACCGGGCCACGTCGTCTACTATGACCGGGCGGCGAAGTTCGCGCATGTCGGCGACGTGCTGTTCCGCGGTTCGGTCGGCCGCACCGACCTGCCGGGCGGCGACCACGCCGCGCTGATCGCCTCGATCAAGGAGAAGCTTTTGCCGTTGGGCGACGACATCGGCTTCATCTGCGGCCACGGTCCCGGCGGCCGTTTTGGGGAGGAGCGGCGGAGCAATCCGTTCCTGATCTGAAGCCGCTTGCCGGAAACAAAAAAGCGCGGCCTGTGCGACCGCGCTTTTTTCCGGCAGGAAACTGCCTCCGTTAATTGGCGGTGCAGAAATGCTGTTCGCCGTCATAGCCTGTGAACGTGCCGGTACGCGCGTTGAAGCTCCGGTAGCGGTCCGAGCAGTATTCGTACCAGCCGCGGGTCCAGGGCTCCGCATAGCTTTCGGCATAGGCCACTCGCGGCTGCACGTAATAACGGCGCACCGGGGCAGGCCGGTAGTATTCATCATCATAGGCCGGGTCGTAATAGCGGGGCTGCGGGCTGGCGAGCGCACCGCCGATCAGGGCACCGGCCGCAAGGCCGAGCACGCCTGCCGCAACGGCGTCGCCGTTGCCGTGGTGCCGGCGGTGATGGTGCCATTCATCGGCACTGGCCGCGGGCAAGGTCGCAAGCGTGGTCGCAACGACCGCGGCGGACAGGATGGCAGTCTTGAAAATTCGGTTCATGTCGGTCTCCTTCGTGCCGGCCCGGGTCGTTTTCGGGGGATGCGGTCCGGCTTTAACGAAGATTAATATGGGACCGTGGCTGAACGGGGGCTGAACGAAATTTGGCCAGGCGGGTTCATCCAACCGGGCGATTCAAGCGTGCGGCAAACACCGCAGGCCAGACCGGCCCACGTCCATTCTGTTCAGGGCCGGTTCAGCCGATCGACAGGTTGACGGCTTTCGGACCCTTGCCGCGCTTGTCCGGCTCGGTGTCGAATGTCACTTTCTGCCCATCCTCAAGACCGGGAAGACCCGACGCCTGCACGGCCGAAATATGGACGAAGACATCCTTTGCCCCGTCGTCCGGCGTGATGAAGCCGAAGCCCTTGGCGTGATTGAAGAATTTGACGGTGCCGGTCTGCGGCATGGGAAGCTCCTTTGATCCCACAAGTCCAGTCTCGGGCCGGCAAATGCCCGGACGGAAATTTGTCCTTTATTTTAGTGCCATCGGCAAGAGAAAGTTTTGCGGTGCCGGCAAGCATCCCAGAACACAAAAGGCGCGACGAAAACCGCCGCGCCTTTATAAAATTCACGTCACACCAAAGCCTTGCAGCATCCTCACACCCGAAAGGACGCGCGGCACGCCGCCGTTCAGGCGGCGCGGAGATTGACCGCTTTCGGACCCTTGCCCATACGGTCGGGCTCGACATCGAAGGTGACCTTCTGACCGTCGACGAGCGTGCGCAGCCCGGAAGCCTCGATCGCCGAGATGTGGACGAACACATCCTTGGCGCCGCCATCGGGCGTGATAAAGCCGAAGCCTTTGGTAGCGTTGAAGAATTTAACGGTGCCGGTCTGGGCCATTGGGGAAACTCCTTCACCCGTGTCAGTCTTGGTGGTTCCGCCCGCCGCCTGGCGCCGTGGGCAAGTCCCGGTGGTTGCTTCGGCAGTCATGCATTGGCGCATGGTAAAACCCCCCGCCGAAAACGGGGCTGTCAGAGATTCACAGTATCGGGGAAAGGTCGTCCAAAACGTTCCGCTCTCCGGGTCGCAAATGCCCGAACACAAAATTTATCGCACGGAAACGTGATGCTTGCAAGATAGAGCCGCGGGCGGCCCAACAGGCGCATCCCGACGCATCGCACCGATAGTCCCGGTTCTCCGCGCGGTCATCGGCCAGACGCAGCCCAGGCATGGTCCAGCAAGCAGGGCCGGTGCTGTTTTGCCTTTGCGCCGGCATACCGCCTTGGTTGGCCATGCCGCCCGTTGCAAACAGGGGTTGCATTTGGCGGCGGAATGACGAGGATCGGCCGGACGCAGGCACCATTTGTGCAGGCACGAGCTTCGAGGGAGGGAACATTCATGCGGTTTCTTGCGGCAATCTTCTCGCGGCAGGGTTTTTCCATCCTGTTCCTGTCGGCAATTCTCGCGGCCTGCACCGTCGTGGTCGATGAGGGGCCGGGGCCGCGCCCGCCACGGCCGGGACCGCAATTCTGCACCAGGCAATATGACCCGGTCTGCGCCAGGCGCGGCGGCGACCGCCAGACCTTCGCCAACGCCTGCCTTGCCGAACGCGCCGGATACCGCATCATCCGTGAAGGCGAGTGCCGTCGCGGTGGTGGCGGCGGGGGGCAGACATTCTGTACCCGCGAATACCGCCCGGTCTGTGCCCGTCGCCATGGCGAACTGCGCACGTTCCCCAATGAATGCGAGGCCCGCGCGGCTGATTATAGGGTCGTCGATGATGGGCCGTGCTAGCGCACCGGCCTCACTGTTCGTCCGGATAGGCACCATCGGCGGGGCCGACGTAGAGCTCGGCGCCGTCCTCGTTGGAGATGCGCAGGCGATCGGGGATCTGCGGCATCATCAACGTGTGAAGCAGCGTGGCGGCGCCTTGCAGGGCGGCGCGCAGGTTCGGCGCCTCCAACGACACCCGGTCGAGTGTCGCTTCGTCGGCATCGCGCGAGCGGTAGAACTCGATGACGAAATTCAAGCACGCCTCCAGCAGATTGTCTGTGATCGACCCTAGCCTTTGGACTTGGGTTTCGTACCGGTCTCCGCCTGCTTGACCGCCGAGCCGAATGGCGAGGCCGGCTTTGCAGCCACCTTGTCCTTCTTGGGCTTGCGTGTCTCGCGGTTGCTTCGCTGTTGACCCTTGGCCATTTCTGATCCCTCGTGCGTGGTGGTAAGAGTGCTATCGCTCAGCCGGCCGGGTTGTCGACCGGTTCGAGATTGTCTTCCGTGGTGACCCGCTCGTAGGTCTCCTGCTCGCTGCGGATGCGGTATTGCGGCGAGCCGTCCTTGACCGGCAGCCGGCTCTTGATCTGGAACAGCTCCGCGGTCTTTTGGACAAGGCCGATGCGGCTCTTCATGCGGACGGTCTGGCCGACGGTGAAGATATGCGACGGCGTATCCGTGCGCCGCGCACTCTGCTGGAAGCGGATCATGTAGCATTCTCCTGATCGTGCTGAAGCGCTGCTTCGAGTTCGGCGTGGTCGACGGCGACAAGCTGGCTGGTCGGGCTTTTCACCGTCCTTGACGGCAGATGGATGAAAGTGGCGACGCGCCGCCAGGCAAGCCACGACATGCCGTCGATCAGTTCCTCGTCGTGGTCGATGTCATAGTCGCCGGCCGGCTGCACGCCATCTAGCCCGCCAAGCACGAAAGGTGCCGCGAAATGCGCGATGGAATGAGTGGTGCGGGCAGACATTCTTGTGCCTTGAAGTTTCTTTCCGGCCTGGCCCTGAAAACGGGGCCCGCATTGCGGTATCGGGTATCGGCGATTTGAATGAGTTTTGGCGGGCCGAGAACCCCTGACGCCGCGAGGGGACCAAGCACGGCCCAAAAACGGTTCCATACCAATATTCTGAAAATGCGGCTTATTCAAGAAGATTCCGGCTTTTTGCCGCTACCAACGTAAAATTACTTTTCTATGGTTATTTGCGAAACGATGATACTGTGCCGGGCATCTCAAAAATTGTTTGGAGAAGTTCCGGAAGAGTTCCTCCGGCATTTGTGTTTATTTAGGTATGAAGGGAATAGAGTCATGAGTTCCGTAAGAACAGCGAATGTCCCGACAGTTGCAGTCGATCCTGTCGTCAAGCCGACAAAGGTCATATCGCCGCGCCTCACGATAAGAAGCGACGAGGCGGCAAGGCGAAGGATTGCCGACACCGACGGCACGGTGCGGCGGGCGCGCCAGCTTGCCGAAAGCAACCGCCTGATTTGACGCGCAAGCCATGACACTCAATTTTCCCAATCCCAGCCGGTCCTACGACGCTGCAGCCAAGCGCGTTCGTTTCGTCGGGCATGATGGCATGTTCGAAGTCCCGTTCTTTATCGAGGTTACGGCACTTTCGACGGTAAACCCGGCTGCAAGCGGAGCCGAAGCCGAATTCCTCAGTGCTTTCGACGCCAAGCGTTCGTCGATCCACGATATTGCGCGCGAAGCCTACTCGCACGGCCGCAAGAACATGTATGTGCTGACGCCGGCCGACTTTCGGTAAGTTCCCCGGGTTCGGAGGTTTGCTTCGTAGCGACCGCCGTCTGCTCTTGCACGTGCCGCAGCGATGGCCTAGATCGCGGCAGGCGGACAACACGGCAGGTTTCCCATCAACAGAGATCCGAGACAACCGGCAGGCACACGTTACGGCTCAGGCGGACAGCCGCCGCTGGGGCTCGACCAGCACGTGCAGCGGGCGCTGCAGCTGCACCAGGCGGGGCGCCGGCAGGAAGCCGAGGCGCTTTACCGTCAGGTGCTGGCGCAAAAGGCCAACCACCCCGCTGCTGCGCATTTCCTCGGGCTTCTGCTGCACCAGACCGGGCGCAGCGCCGAGGGGCTGGCGCTGATCGAACAATCGGTGCGTCTGCAGCCGAACAATCCGGATTTCCTCAACAATCTCGGCACCGTGCTGCGCGACCTCGGCCGGGTAGCGGCCGCCGCCGATCTCTTCCGCAAGGTGGTGGCGATTCGGCCGGACCAGTTGGCGGCGCGCGACAATCTCGGCTCGTCGCTGAAGCAGCTCGGCCAATTCGAAGGCGCCGAAGATATTTATCGCGGCACGATCGGCCGCAACCCGTTCCATGTCCGCGCCCGCGTCGGGCTTGCCGAAACGCTGCAGGAAGCGGGCCGGCTGGATGAAGCACTGGCTGTTTTTCGCGAGGCGCTGACGATCCGGCCGAAGGATGCCGATCTTTTGCACGGCCTGGGCGTCGGGCTGATGGAAAAGGGCAATCTCGACGAGGCTGCGGATCTTTTCAGGCAGGCGCTGGCCGTGGACCCCGGCATGGCCAGGGCCTGGCTGATGCTCACCCAGGTCAAGCGCCAGAAGGAGCGCGA
This sequence comes from Mesorhizobium sp. M0904, assembly GCF_040319475.1. Lineage (NCBI taxonomy): Bacteria > Pseudomonadati > Pseudomonadota > Alphaproteobacteria > Hyphomicrobiales > Phyllobacteriaceae > Mesorhizobium > Mesorhizobium sp. M0904. The sequence goes on from NZ_JAMYOC010000018.1 coordinate 49,466, forward strand.
CGCCGAGCTTGCCCGTATGGAGGCGGAGCACGCCAAGGCGCCGCAAGGCAGCCTGGCGCGCATGCAGCTTTCCTTCGGCCTCGGCAAGGCCAACGACGACCTCAGGGATTATGGCCGCGCTTTCGACTATTTCGCCGAAGGCAACGCGATCCGCCGCCAGGGCATCGACTACGACGCCGGCAAGACGCGCGGCGAGTTCGAGGCGATGAAGGCCGTATTCGACAAGACCTTTTTTGAAAAACACAGGCCGGGCGGGATCGCCGACGACACGCCGATCTTCGTTGTCGGCATGCCGCGATCCGGCACCACGCTGGTCGAGCAGATCATCGCCAGCCATCCGCAGGTCTTTGGCGCCGGCGAGCTCAGCATATTGAAGACGGCGGTCGGTAAGCAGTTTCCGCTCAGCATGAAGGGCGGCTTTCCCTGGGGCATCGCCGACATGCCCGACAAGGCCTATGCTGAGGCCGGCCAGGCGTATCTCGACATGCTGCGCGCCCGCTATCCAGGTTTTCGGCACGTCACAGACAAGATGCCCGGCAACTTCCTCTTGGTCGGCTTCATCCATATGATGCTGCCGAAGGCCAAGATCATCCATTGCGCGCGCGATGCGGCGGCGACCTGCCTGTCGATCTACAAGGTGCACTTTCGCGGCGACAGCCATCGCTACGGCTACGATCTCGACGAGCTCGCCGATTTCCACAACCTCTACACCGATATCATGGCGCACTGGCACGCCGTGCTGCCTGATGTCGTGCACGACGTTCGCTACGAGGATTTCGTCGCCGACCAGGAAGGCCAGTCGCGGGCGCTGATCGCCCATCTCGGCCTCCCATGGGACGACGCCGTGCTGTCGTTTCACCAGACCGACCGGCCGGTGCGCACCGCGTCGGCCGCGCAAGTGCGCCAGCCGATGTATCAGGGCTCGGTCGATCTGTGGAAGCGCTATGGCGACCGGCTGAAGCCGCTGCTCAATAAACTTGATCGAGGGGCGCCTACAGCTCGATGAAGGGCTGAAAACCGCCAAAGATCATGCGCTTGCCGTCGAACGGCATGGTCTCCCAGTCCGGCTTGAGGCGCGGATCGGCCATCACCTTGGCCATCACCGCATCACGATGCTGCCTGGATTCATAGACGACCCAGGAGAAGACGACGACCTCGTCTTCCTTGGCCTGCACGGCGCGCGGGAACGAGGTGAGCTCGCCATAGGGTACGTCGTCGCCAATGCATTCGACATAGGCCAACGCGCCATGCTCCTTCCAGACGGCGCCGGCCGTCTGCGCCATTTTCTTGTAGGCATCGAGATTTGCCTTGGGCACGGCCAGTACGAAACCGTCGACATAGGACATCTGACTTCCTCCATGTGATCGTTTTCCTCTCCCTTTAGAGCGGGGAGAGGTGATTTCAGACACAGCCTGTGTTGGATGTTAAGCTGCTTTCACCGCTGCGTTCATTGCCCATTCGACGCCGAACGGATCACGCATATTGCCCCAGCGGTCGCCCCAGAACATCACCTGCAATGGCATGACTTCCTTGCAGCCCGCCTCGATGGCCCGCTTCCACCAGGCGTCGATGTCATCGCTGCCGAGATGGAGCTGCATGGTGTAGCCCTGCGGCTTCACAGCGGCCATTCCATGCTCGGGATAGAAGTCGGAAAGCATCAGGGTCGAACCGTTGATGTGGAGATGGATATGCATGGTGCGGCCCTGCTCATCCGGCGGATAGGCAAAAACCTGCTCGGCACCGAAGGCCTTTTGGTAAAATTCTGCGGCTTTGAAAGCGCCGTCCAGCTGAAGGTAGGGCGTCAATCCACCAAGCACTTTGGCGGCGGGCTGGGTCTGCGGCTGGTCATTCATGTCATGCTCCTCTTTGCGTCTGGTTTGCCTTTGCGAACCACAGGACGAACGGAACGGCGACGATCCTACACGGCCGATGGTTTTTTGGATTCGAAATGGCGTCTGCCGCGACGGCCAACTGCCACCTTTCAACCTTCGATGCGAATCCGCGGGCTGTTTTGCGCGTCGACGACGATTTCCGGCCAGCCAATATCTTTGCGCAGCTCGATCGGCAATGAAAGGATGGCTCGTTCGCTGCGATAACGGGCGCGAGCCGCCGAGTAACGGGTCACGGCGTGACCTATGGATGACAGAATAGACATGATGCTTTCTCCTCGATTGGCGCCGGCATCACCGTGTCGGCGTCCCAAGGACGTGGCATGCGATCATCATCCGACAGAGCGCCGGAATTTTTTTCCGCAATTTTTTAACCGCCCGCTTCGGCAACCTCCTGGAAGAACTCCTCCGGGCTGTCGGCCTCGGTCAGCCGCCGTTTCTCGATCAGCCAGAAGCGGTTGCCAACCGCGCGGATGAAGGAGCGGTCGTGCGAGGCGAGCAGGCAGCTCGCCTGACGTTCCAGCAATTCCGCTTCCAGCGCTTCCTGGCCGTCGATGTCGAGGTGGTTGGTCGGCTCGTCGAGCAGGTAGAAATTGGGATTGGCGAGCCTCAGCGCCAGCATCATCAGCCGCGCCTTTTGCCCACCGGACAGCACGCCGATCCTGCGCTCCTGCATGTCGATGCTGACGCCGGCGCCCGCCAGCAGCGAGCGGGCGCGCTGCTCACCCACATCGAATCTGCGCGCGACCATCGCCAGCGGCGTGTCATCGCCGCCGATGCCCGACAGCGCCTGGTCGCTATAGCCGAGCACCGTCGACGGCGTCACCTTCAGGCTTTGCGCCACCGTTTCCGGCTCGACGATGGCGTTCCGGATCAGGCCGATCAGCCGTGATTTGCCGACGCCGTTACGGCCGAGCAGGACAATGCGGTCGCCTTGGCAGATATGGCGCTTGCCGGTGCCGAACAGAACCGTGCCGTCAGGCGTTGCGACCACCAGATCGTCGAGCGTGATCAGCACCTTGGCATGGCTGCCGCGATTGGCGAGCTTGATCGTGCCCGCCGATCTTTCGCGGTGCGCCGGCGCTGCCGCGTCTTCCAGGCGCTCTGCCCGCTGGTTGAGCTGCTTGGTCTTGACCGTCAAAAGGTCGCAGCCGGAATTGATGCCGATATTGTTGAGCTTGGCCGCTTGCCGGCGCAGCTGCTGCGCCACTTTCATGTCGCGCTGGAACTTGCGTTCGGTCGAGGCGTCGACCTCGTCCAGCGCAAGCCTCGCCCGCGAATAGGGCAGCGAAAACACCGGCGATTGTTCGGGACGCAGGAACAGCGTGCGGTTGGTCGTGGCGTCGAGGAACGCCCTGTCATGGCTGGCGATCACCACCGGCACCTCGCGCGACAGCGCGTTCAACCAGGTTTCGAGCTGGCTGATCTTGCCGAGGTCGAGATGGTTGGTCGGCTCGTCGAGAAGCAGGACGTCGGGGTCGGTGACCCAGACGCGGGCGATCAGCGCCAGCCTTTGCCAACCACCGCTCAAGGCTCGCATCGGCCGCTCGCGCATCGGCTGCGGCACATCGAGTGAATCGAGGACCACATCGACGCGCCATTGTTCGCTTTCGGCCTGCTCGGCCGGCAAGACGTCGGCCACGACTTCATGAAAGCTGCGCCCGGCGAGCGCTGCGGGGATGATTTGCTCGACATAGCCGACGCGCAGGCCACGCGTGCGGGTGATGTCGCCTGTGGTGGCTTCGAACTCGCCTGTCAGGCACCTCAACAAAGTGGATTTGCCGCGACCATTGGCGGCGACGATGCCGAGCCGGTCGCCGGTGCCGATGCTGAGGTCGAGGTTGGAGAAGAGCGGCGCACTCATGGTGACGCCGAGGGACTTGAGGCTGATCAGGGCCATATCGATTTCTCTGGTCTGGCCGGAGTGAGCTCCGGTTCAATGCACTTTGACGGTGCGCAGGCTGGCAATCAGGCTCAGCGTTGCAGCACCACGAAGGGCAGACCAAAAAAATCGAAGCGGGAAGAAGAACCCGGACCGTCTCTGATCAGCCCTGCAAGCAAGCTCGCAGGGCAGAGACAGGGCCGCGCTGACGGTGGTGAGAAAATAACACGCAGCCCTCCTTTCAAGACGTTCAAGTTGTAGAAACTGGCTACACCAAGGGTAGGGCCCATGGCAAGTGGCTAGGCTCCCCCTTCTCCCCTTGCTTGGTGGGAGAAGGTGGCCGAGCGAAGCTCGGTCGGATGAGGGGTGTTCCAGCTTGGCATCGACGGCGCTCCGTCCAACACCCTCAACCGTCTCGGCGCTGCGCGCCGATCCACCTTCTCCCAAGGGGAGAAGGGAAGCTCTCTACCGTCCCGGCCGACCAGTTTTGCCGGGGCGGCGCTTTTCGCGGCGAGAGTCGGCGGGATCTTCGTAGGAGCCGATGCCGGCGCGCTGACGGACAATGGGTTTGGCGGAAACGTCGTGTTCCTTCGCGCCCCCCTCTGCCCTGCCCTCTTTGCCACCACTTGGCATCTCCCCCACGAGGGGAGAGATTGGCTGTGGTTTCGCCGGCGCTTTTCCCTCGACCGGCTTCTCGGTCCGCCGCACCGTCATCTCGTCCAGTGAGTTCTTCCTGAACAGCGGCTTGGTCGGTTCACCCGGTATACCGAAATCCGAACCGTGCGCTTCCTGCGCCGACTGTTTCTTGAACAGCGAACGGGAGACCGCGCCTGACGGCGTCGGCATGTCGGTCCCAGGTCCCATATCGTCCAGCGAAGGTTTCGCGAACAGCGGCTTCTTGACCGGCACGGCGCCGTCGGCGCCCATTTCGTCGAGCTCCGGCTTGCGGAAGAGGTTGGGCCGGGCAGCTTTGGCCGCCTCTTCGGCGGCATGTGCCTCGTCGAGCTTCCGGAAACGCTCCTGTTCCTCTGCTGTACGATGTTTGGCCACGCCCTTGTTGTGCTTGCCCTTTTCGCGGCCCGAAACCGGGCTTTCCATGTCGGCATATTTGGCCAGCGGGTCGTCCGAGATGGACAGTTCCATCTCGCGCAGCCGCTTGATCTCGTCGCGGATGCGGGCCGCCTTTTCGAAATCGAGGTTGGCGGCGGCGTCGCGCATCTGCTTTTCCAGGGCGTCAAGATGCGCCTTCAGATTGTTGCCCATCATCGCGCCGGCGCTGTCGGTGAACTGCGAAATGTCGGCGCGGACATGATCCTTCTCGTAGACCGAATCCAGAATGTCCGAAATGCGCGACTTGACCGATTCCGGGGTGATGCCGTTGGCCGCGTTCCACTCCATTTGCTTTTCGCGACGGCGGTTGGTCTCGGCCATCGCGCGCTCCATCGAGCCGGTGACCTGGTCGGCATAGAGGATGACCTTGCCGTCGACGTTTCTGGCGGCACGGCCGATGGTCTGGATCAGCGATGTCTCGGAGCGCAGGAAGCCTTCCTTGTCGGCGTCGAGAATGGCGACGAAGCCGCATTCGGGAATGTCGAGGCCTTCGCGCAACAGGTTGATGCCGACCAGCACGTCGAAAGCGCCGAGGCGCAGATCGCGCAGGATTTCGATGCGCTCCAGCGTGTCGATGTCTGAGTGCATGTAGCGGACGCGAATGCCTTGCTCATGCAGATATTCGGTCAAATCCTCGGCCATGCGCTTGGTCAGCACGGTGACCAGCGTGCGGTAGCCGGCCCTCGTGGTCTCGCGGATTTCGCCGACGACGTCGTCGACCTGTGTCTTGGCCGGGCGCACCTCGACCGGCGGGTCGATCAGGCCGGTCGGGCGGATGACCTGCTCGGCGAAGACGCCGCCGGACTGCTCCATCTCCCAGGCGCCGGGCGTCGCCGAAACCGCGACGGAGAGCGGGCGCATGGCGTCCCATTCCTCGAAGCGCAGCGGCCGGTTGTCCATGCAGGACGGCAGGCGGAAACCATACTCGGCCAGCGTCGCCTTGCGGCGGAAGTCGCCGCGATACATGCCGCCGATCTGCGGGATGGTGACATGGCTTTCGTCGATGAAGACCAGCGCATTGTCGGGAATGTATTCGAACAAGGTCGGCGGCGGATCGCCCGGCTTGCGGCCGGTCAGATAACGCGAGTAATTCTCGATGCCGGCGCAGGAACCGGTCGCCTCCAGCATCTCCAGGTCGAAGCGGGTGCGCTGCTCAAGCCGCTGCGCCTCAAGCAGGCGGCCAGCCTTTTCAAGCTCTTGCAGCCGATATTTAAGTTCTTCCTTGATAGACTTGATGGCTTGATTCAAGGTCGGGCGCGGCGTGACGTAGTGCGAATTGGCGTAGATCTTGACGCTCTTCAGCTCGCCGGTTTTCTGGCCGGTCAGCGGATCGAATTCGGTGATCGCTTCGATCTCGTCGCCGAACAGCGAGATGCGCCAGGCGCGGTCTTCCAAGTGGGCCGGGAAGATCTCGATCGTATCGCCGCGCACCCGGAACGAGCCGCGGACGAAGTTGATGTCCTGGCGCTTGTATTGCTGGGCGACGAGGTCGGCGAGCAGCGCGCGCTGGTCGAGCCGGTCGCCGATCTGCATCTGGAAGGTCATCGCCGTATAGGTCTCGACCGAGCCGATACCGTAGATGCAGGACACCGAGGCGACGATGATGACGTCGTCGCGCTCGAGCAGCGAGCGCGTTGCCGAATGGCGCATGCGGTCGATCTGCTCGTTGATCGAGGATTCCTTCTCGATGTAGGTGTCGGTCCGGGGCACATAGGCCTCGGGCTGGTAATAGTCGTAGTAGGAGACGAAATACTCGACGGCGTTTTCCGGGAAGAATTTCTTGAACTCGGAGTAGAGCTGCGCGGCCAGCGTCTTGTTGGGCGCCAGGATCAGAGCGGGGCGCTGCGTCTCCTCGATCACCTTGGCCATGGTGAAGGTCTTGCCCGAGCCGGTTACGCCGAGCAGCACCTGAGTGCGGTCGTTGCTGTTGACGCCCTCGACGAGATCCTTGATCGCGGTCGGCTGGTCGCCGGCCGGCTCGAAATCCGAGACCATCTTGATGGCGATGCCGCCTTCGGATTTCTCAGGCCGGGCAGGGCGGTGCGGCGTCCACAGCACGCCGTCCTTGTGCAGCGGATTGCCGGATTCGATCAGCGCCGACAGCGCTGCCACGGTGGCGGTGACGCCGCCCGAGGCCATGGTCTCGGCGTCCTCCAGCGAAATGTCGAGGCCGGCGACAGGGTTGAGACCGGCCGCAGTGCGCTCCCGCGCCGAAGCCGCGCCGCCCATCGAGGTGCCGCGTGCCGTCCGGCCGGGGGAAGAGGAGCGCTCGGGGATTTTCTTGGCAGACTTGGCGCCTTCCCTCCCCCTCGAGGGGAGGGTGGCGGCGGAGCCGCCGGGTGGGGTCGGTGCGGCAGTGCTCTGCGACCTTTCATGCCGAGCGCTTCCTTTGCCGACCCCCTCTGTCGCCTTCGGCGACATCTCCCCCTCGAGGGGGGAGATTTGACGCCCTTCCTTCTCGGCTTCCTGCTCGATCTGCTCCGCCCAGTCGGCAATCGAGCCGGTCAGCGGCGCGCCGGTGAACTCGGCCTGCGGCGCCTCGGCAAAGCCGCCCTTGTACAGGGGCTCCGAGGCATCGAGGAAATCGGTCAGCGGACTGCGCCGCTTGGGCGGCGAAGCGCGCTCGTCATTCGCCGGCGGCGGCGTTTTCTTGTCGGAGAGTCTGGCCATGGCCCGAATATGGGAGGTATCGGCCAAAATGGAAAGAGCGGAGTGGCGGGTGGCGCGAGGGGCAATTTGGCTGCTGACAGCAGGCTGTCAGGAATAGCGTCGACGCACTCCCTCAATTGAACCAAAGCGCGAACGTCAGAAACCCGGCGCCGCCGAACTGGCGCTGGATCTGGTTGAACTCCTCGCTGGTGAGAATCTTGCCGTGTTCGAGATAGGGCGCGATGGCCGGGCCGGTGATCGACAGCACCAGGTCGAAGGGCTTCGGCTCGTCGAAGAAGCGCTTCATGTTGATGCCTTTGTCGGCGATGCGGAAATGCGGCAGCAAGCTGCGTCCCTCCAGCAGATCCTCGGCCATATCAAGGGCGGCGAGCCAGGCCTGTACCTGCTGCTGGCCGACTTCGAGACCGGTCAGCGGGCTGGCGCCTTTCTGCTGCGGCCCGGGCAGCCATTCGCGGTCATTGTCGGTTTCGGCGCGGATGGCTTTCCAGTCCTCGCGCGACAGTCGGATCATCTCCATCAGATGGCGGCGCGCCGCTTGCCGGCGCTCAGGCTCGACCACTTGCCAGTTGACGAGATGCACCAGGGAGATGAAGTCGGCGAGGCGCCATTCGGACGTTAGGATGCCACCATTCATGCCACCGTCCAGCGGCACGAGCGTATCCTGCAGCGGCAGTTTTGCGCGCGGGAACAGCATGTGGAAGGAGCCGTCGAACGTGTTCCTGAAATCATGCGCCAGCCAGAAGTCGGCCTGCGCCATCAGGAACTCGGCATAGCCCTGCAGCCAATAGCCGTCGGCGCGGTCGAAGCGGAAGGTGAGGGCGGGTGCGGCCGCGTCTGGCACACCGCCGCCGCGTGACAGAGACGCCATGATCGCGGCGGCACTTTCGTCCGGCGCGATCTGGCCATCCTCGTTGAGATCGATGCCGAGGCGGGTGAGGTCGATGACCATGCCGATGTCCGCGTCGGCGGGTACCGAACCCAGCATGGCTGCGGATTTCTCCAGCCGGTCCCGGAAGGCGACGAGAATGGCGCGGAATTGTTCGTAGGTCAGCGGCTCGGGATCGGGGTTGTCCGGCACCGGCAGCCGCATCAGCGGCAGCATGAAGGATTGCGGGCTTTCGAAACCGTGGCGATGCAGGCCGCCGGCCAGGATCTCCAGCGCGGTGAAGAATTCGCCGGCGCCGGCGGCGTAGGCGGCTGCCGGATCGCCTGGCGCGGCGGTTTCAAGAGCGGCAAGAGCGCCGTTACGCTCAGTCACGGTTTTTGCCTCGAACAGTGCCGCGGCATCCGACACTGCGGCGCCGGCCGAAGACAGCGGCAGGAAAAGAACGATGGCGCACGCCACCAGCCTGGAAAAACGCGTCATCGTGATCACCCCTTTTGTCGCTCCGCAGTGGATCATACACGCATTTGGTTCGCGCGCCTGTAGCCCCGTGGTTCAACGACAACAGTCAGCGCTTCAATCAGTCCGGCTGGCGGTCTACACAAGGCAAACCATTGGGCCGTCGCGTGTCGAATTATCCGCTTTCCTACAAACTGTCCTGGCTGCCACGCTTCCTCCGGCCTTCGCTCGATGGCGACGCGCGCGGCTTTGCTCCGGCGGCCGCAACCCTGCTCGACCCGCCGCCGGCGCGGACGGTGCGGCTGGCTTTCGTCGGCGATATCTCGGCGGTGGCCAATCGCAGCCCGCCGGACTGCGACCCGGCGATTGCGGCACTGCTTGCCTCGGCCGATCTGGTGGTCGGCAATTGCGAAAGCCCGGTGGTGGAACGGCCGAGCGCTGTTTTGGGTACGAGGTTTGGCACGCACCACGCGATGAGCGAGCGGTTCCTTGCCGAGGCGCTGGCCGCTGCCGGCATTTCGCGCGAAAAACTGGTGCTGTCGCTGGCCAACAACCATGTGCTCGACCAGCGCATCGCCGGCTTCGACGAGACGGTCGCCGCGCTGGAGCAATTAGGCATCCGCACGATCGGCACTGCGGCTCCGGTCGAGCGGTTTGCGGTTGGTTCGCTGACCATAGGCCTTGCCGCCTTTACCTTGTGGCGCAATGCCGACGCGGCTCAGTTCGCGGGCCGTGTCTCGATGGAAAGCAATCCGGCGCAATGGCCGCGCGATGCCGCTTCGGGTGTCGACCTCCTCTGCGGGGTGCCGCATTGGGATTGGGAATTCCGGCATTTTCCACGTGCGAGGACGCGGGCACTGGCGCGGCTTCTGGCCGAACATGGCGTCTGCCTGATCGCCGGGCATCATGCCCATGTCGTGCAGCCGATCGAGCGGATCGGCGAGACGCTCGTCGCCTATGGACTCGGCGATTTCTTCGGCACCGCCTTCGCGCGCCAGCCTTGGCCTGGCCGCATCGGTGCCATTCTCGTCGTCGACATCAGCGCCGATCCCGGCACGCGCGGCGCCATTGCCGCCTACCGGCTGCATGCCTTCATGCGGCTGCGCGCCGGCGATCACGAGCGGCTGGTGCCGGTTGAAATGTTGAAGGGAAATCCAAGGCAAAGGGTTCTGGCCCGCCTCGATGCGATCTTCAGTGCCGGGCGCTGACGGCTGCGCTGACGCGGTCCACCAAACCGGCTATCATGCCCAGCGCGGGCAGGCTTGTGGCGGCGGTGGGTGATGGAAACTGCGGATTTCATGCCGAGCGAAGCGGTGATCGCCGGCCTCAGGAAGAACATCGAGGCCTATGAGGCCGAAAGAGCTTCGGCCCATCGCCGGACGCGCTGGCGGGTCCCACTGTTCATCGGGCTGGTGCTGGCGTTCGTGGTGTTTGTGGCCTGGCTCTTCAACGGGGTTGCAGACCCGAACGAGCAGTGGGTCTCGACCCCGCATGTGTTCCTCTATGTCGGCGGACTCCTGGCAGCGATCTTGCTCTATTTCCGGGCGATCAAGCCAGCGAGCAAATTGCAGCAGTCGTTTCGCAGCACGCTGTTGCCGATCATCTTCGGTTTCATCGAGGACATGCGGTATCGGAACAACGTCAAGCCGAATTCGTTCGACCGGCTGCCGCGTGAGACGGTTGGTTCGTTCAACCGACAGTCTTTCGACGATGTTTTCTCCGGCCGCTATGAAGGGTTTCCATTCGAACTGTACGAAGCAGATCTACGGGAAGGGACGGGCAAGAGCACGACGGCAGTGTTCAAGGGCGTGATCGTCGCCTTCGAGACGATCGTGCCGTTCCCCGGCACATTGGTGGCCGCGCGCCGGACCAACAAGGTCGTCGGCTTTCTCCGCGGCATCTTCGGCAGCAGGATGCAGGAACTATCCAGCGGCGTACCCGAACTCGACGCCGCCTATGAGTTCCGCACCGACAATATCGAGGCGGCGCGGCCGCTGGTGACCGGCCGGCTGGCGCAGGCGCTGCAATGGCTCGGCGAGACCCGGCCGAACGATCCGGCACGCGTCGCGCTCAACGGCAGCGACGGCTTCCTCCTGCTGCCGCAGGAACGGAATTTCTTCGAGCTGCCGGATGTCTCCACGCGCCTCGACTACACCAGGCATGTCGCGCCGATGATCGCCGATATGGGCGCGATGCTGGCGACGGCGGCTTTGGTGCGCAAGATCGGGGCGAAGGACGAGGAGGCGGGGTAGTCCGGCTGGGCGGTCAGCAATCGAAGCCGCGTTGGCTACGCATGTAGTCGACTTCTTCCTTCGGCATCGACTTGAACATCACACAGACGGTGAAACTGCCAACCTGGTGACCGTTTTTGGTATATCCCCAGTCGGAAATATCGTCTCGGTTGAATTCGACATACTGGCCAGCCACGACGTTGTGGACACTATGTGGCTCATTCGCCAATATCCCCACGAATCCGGTTTCGTTCCGCTGGAACGGGATGACCCAGAAGTGTTCGGTCACATGTCCGTCCTTGATCATCACCTTCAGTTTGAATGTGTCCGTTCCAGGTGGCGGTGTCTGGGATAATGCCAGGAATGCATCCAGGGTGGCACGTGCCTGTGCAGTCGCCGCCGCCATATCTGGATCGTCAGGCGCGACTGCGACGACGCTGTCGTCACCCTGACTGGAGTCGTGAGCCTCGGCGCATATCGGAGCAAGCTCTAGCATCAGGGACAGTATCGCGCGGGACACGAGCTTCATGGAATGGGCGCCCATACAATGGTCAGCATCATCATAGATCCGTTCGATCTTCAATCATAGCGCGAAGCATACCTTAATTGCAACCATAAGAAAATGCTCCTGATGCCGCAACTGCCGCTAGTTCTGCTACGCACTCCGGCTCTGGTTTTTGCCGGAAACCCGCGCTATCCCTAGGCAGCGAGGGGTATCATGGTCGAAGAACGCAAGGGGTTTCGCCTGTCGCGGCGGCTGCTGCTTGGTGCGACGGTGGTCGGCGGCGCGATGGTCTGGGGCGGGACGACAGTGGCGCGGCTGGCGCGCGGTCCGTCGGGGCAGAAGAATTCCGGGCGCATCGACGACATTGACGGCATCGATCTGGCGCAGAAGCCGCTGGAGGGCCCGCCAGCCTACGATCCGTCGCTGCCATGGCTGACCAAGGGCGGCGACATCAACGATGCCAGCGGCCTGTCGATGACGCCGGTCTACGGCGTTGTCGAAGTCAGCGAGGAAGGCCACATTGCGAGCGCGCTGGCCTTTGCCCGCACCAATGGCCTGAAGGTCTCGGTCGCGGCTGTGCGCCATTCGATGGGCGGACACGCCTTCGACGACAACGCACTGGTCCTCGACATGCGCAAATTCAACAAGGTCAGCGTCGACCCGACTGCGAAGACGATGACCTTGCAGCCGGGCGCGCGCTGGCACGATATCCAGAACCTTTTGCACCCGCGCTTTGCGGTGAAGGCGATGCAATCGACCGACATCTTTTCGGTCGGCGGCTCGCTGTCGGTCAACGCGCATGGCATGGACCACCAGGCCGGCTCGGTCGCCGGCTCGATTCGATCGATGCGGGTGATGCTGGCGGACGGTTCGGTGACAACCTGCTCACCGACCGAAAACACCGAGCTGTTCCGCCACGTCGTCGGCGGCTACGGCCTGTTCGGCGTGGTGCTGGAGGCGACGCTCGACATTGTCGACAACGACGTCTACCGGACCTCGCGCGAGATCATCAAATCGGACGACTTTCCAAGGTTTTTCGCCGAGGTGCTGGAGCCAAACAGGGCGATCGGTCTGTTTTATGGGCACCTGTCGACAGCGCCGGGTAATTTCCTCGAGGATATGATCGTCTACCGCTATGACAAGGTGGCCAACCAGCCGCCGGCCGACCAGCCGGCAATCGGCGAACCGGGTTCAGTCGGGCTCAAACGGGTGATCATCAACCTGGCGAAATGGAGAAGCCTGTTCCAGGAACTGAAATGGTTCACCGAAAAGACGCTGGAGCCGCAATTCGAGAGCTGCACGGTGGCGCGCACGACGGCAATGGCCGAAGGCGAGGCCTGCCTCGTCACCCGCAACAATCCGATGCATGATTCAGTGCCCTATCTGTTCAACGATCTGCTCGATGAGACCGACATCCTGCACGAGTATTTCATCCCGCGCGCCGCCTATAACCCGTTTATCGCCGAAGCGCGCGAGATCCTGCGCAACCAGAGCCTGCCGGTGCTCAACGCGTCGGTGCGCGTCGTCCACAAAGAGGATGTGGCGCTGAATTATGCGCCGGAGCCGGCCTATTCGCTGGTGCTCTACATCAATCAGCCGACCGACGCCGACGGCAATGCCAGGATGCGGGCGCTGACAAGGGCGCTGATCGACGTGACGATCAAGCATGGCGGGCGTTTTTTCCTGCCCTACCAGCTCCACTACACAGGCAAGGAACTGCTTGCCTCCTATCCGGAACTGCCGTCCTTCCTGGCGAAGAAGCTGCAATACGATCCGGGCGAGTTGTTTTCGTCGATTTTTTATCGCGCCGTCAAGGCATTGATCGGCACGGCCTGAAGCGGCGGCTACAGACCGTCAGGCAGCTTCGCCGCCAGCCAGTTCGCCGAACGCCTGGCGATGCCGATCGTTGCCGATGCGGCGCGGCCGAGATCGGTCTTGACCACGGCGTAGCCGGCCTTCGTGCGGTAGAGCACGGCGCGGCCGCCATCGACCGCCGCTTCATAGGCGACCGGCCGGACGGCTTCCGTTTCCGTCGCCGTTGCCTGCGTTCCGACCGCAGCACTGGGCCGATGGCTCAGTTCCGGTGGCAGCGGGTCTGTCGCGGCCGTACTGGCCGTCGTCAATTCAGGCTCGGAAGCGGTCGCAGCGAGTTGCGATGACGAAGACGAGTTCTGTGTCCGGCAGATGCCGGAGACCAGCGGATAGTCGAAATTGCGCTCGTGCAGCATCTGGCTTTTCATCGCCGCTTCGCATTCGGCGATGGTCGACCATTTGGCGGGCGTCTCGCCGATATATTCGCAAAGCCTGGCGTCGCAGTCGCAGCCGACGATGGTCATGGCGACAAGGGCGGTCTTGATCACGGTCTTGTGCCTCCGAGTTGCCTGCACATGTGCGCAAGACAACGTGTCTACGGCATCATCAATCGTTGCGGAACAAGGCGGGATTTGGCCGCGATTGTGGAATGAGCGTGGCGGAGCATCACGCAACGTTTTGCCGAGGCCGGCTGTGACCGAAAGGCCTCAGTAATCGTAGACATGCTCGAGCCTGGCGCCTGCCGTCATCAGCGCTGGCAGCACGATGTGCAGCTTGCGCACGGCGACGGTCAGGCCGGTGCGTCGCGTCGAAGGTTCCGCCGGAAGCGGGTAGCTGAACAAGGTGCGTGCATCTTCGGGAACCTTGATTTCGTCGTTGGAAAGCATGGTGACCATGATCTCGTCATTGCCGCCGATCTCGACGAAGGAGATGCCCTTGCCGATCAGGCGCGGAATCATGTCGGTGAACACCTGATAGCGCCTGGTGACGAAGACCGTGCCGTCGGCGCCGAGATCGCGCTCCAGCAAAGTGTCGGGCTCGTTGCGCGTCACCTCGCTGACCGGACCCTTGGCCCAGACGTGAATGTCGAGCAAGGCCGGATCGGTGGTGGCGGCGAGCGCCGACTTGATCAGATCGGCGTAGCCTTGCTTGATGGTGTCGGCGAAGCCGAAGGCGAGCTTGCGTTCGCTGGTACGGACAGCGCTGTCGTCCGCTGCCGGCTGGACGGCGAACAGGCCGGCACGCTTTTCGGCATAGGGAAACTGGTACCACGGCACCTGGTCGAGAAAACCGGCATACTCCGCCGCCACCTTGGCCTGGTAGATGTCGACGGCGGTGCGCTTGCCGGCTGTCGCTTCGGTGACGCGGCCGACCGTATTTTCATAGGCCCACTGGATGGCGTGCTCGATCGTGTGGCTGGTGCCGATGATCACCAGCATCTGGTGATTGTCGAGGTTGAACCTGTAGGCGGAGCTGGCGCGGATGACCATCGCATAGTCCTGCCAGAAGCGGCCGATATAGGAGAGATAGGGAAAACCGCTCGGCTGGTTCTTGTCGACGAAGCCGGCATATTCGCGGGCGGCGTAGACGATGGCCCATTCCGGATAAGTAAGAAAGGTCGATTCCTCCGGCCGCTGGTAGCCGGGGATTTCGGCACGGATCTTGTCGGCCAGCGCCTTCGGCGGGGCACCCTCAGCGACGCCCGGCAAAGGCGTTGTGTCCAGCGACGGCGTCGTGAGAAAGCCGTAGGCCAGCCCGGCGATCGGGATCAACACGACAATGACGACGAGCCAGAGGATCGCCTTGATGATGCGCTTCAGCCAGCGGAACAGGAACATGGCCGGTCAGGCCGTGGCGAAATGGTCGTACACACGTTTCGACAGCCAGAACCCGACATAGACGGCGAAGCCGCCGATGACGATGTGCGGCAGGTTGGCGAAGAAGCGGGCCGGGAATTCGATGTCGTTCAGGGAGCCGAAGCCGTTGATGAAAATGCCGCCATCGAGGCAGCCGGAACCAGTGACCAGGCCGAGCACGCCGTCGAACAGATAGACCGAGCCGAACAGCTTGAAATAGAACACCGCCTGGCGGTGCGAGATGAAGGCGGCCGCCAGCGCCCAGACGCCGGAGAAGGCGTGCAGCAAATCATCATACCATTGCAGCGAGAACAGGCCGAACAGATTGCCGCCGGCATCGTTGAAGGCCGGCACATAGCCGATGGCAACAACGCCGAAGAACAGGAAAGCATAGGCAACAGCAAGCTTCTGGATGAGCGTCATGAAATGTCCCCCTGCCGTCAGCCCTTTTAACCGGCCTCCCACGGCAAGTGGATAGTAGCTGATTTTGGCGCAGGGTGAAGCGTCGCCGGCAAAGTCGTCCGGCGGGGCCACAAGGACAGTCGGCGCCGGGATTTCTCCCAGCGCCTCCCTGTCAGATCAGGACACGGTCGCGGCAGCAACTCCCGAAAGGTGTCGCGCCATGCCGGCCTTGATTTTGACGGTCCTGCCAGTCGCCACCCGAGGGTAGCGTCCGTTCCGGACCACGCCGGTCTCCACTCTTGCGAGCTTTGCCCGGCGCGCCATCGAAGGTTTTTGCCGTCCTTCATGGCAGCATCGGTCCGCCGTCGGCGTTCGCACGCTTTCCGCGGCCCCGTAGGTCTCGGCTTCCATCCCTCCAACAGGCAAGCCTGTTCTCGTTCAGGGCCGTACGGGCCTCAGGAAATCCGCCGTTCCGCTGTGCCTTTCGGCGTGGCGATCGGTAGCCGCCTGAGATGGGTTTAATGTATGTCGGATAAGTGTTTGGCGGAACTGCCGCGTGCCTGTGGATAGCGGGATTATCGGGGACTGACCCTGCCAAAACAGGGACTTTCCGATCTCTGCCGCCGCCGGCCGGGATTTGCCGCCTCGAGGCCAAAACCGCATTGTCGGACATTCGATCTTGCCCCGCGGGCCGGCGGGGGCTTCAATGCCGGCAAATGATTGGAAGGCGTGTTCGATGGCCTTGGGGAGGCGGGCTTGAAGGTCGCGGTGGTTCTCAATCCGATCGCCGGCGGCGGCAGGCTCAAGCGGCATTGGCCCGAGGTTGCGGCGTCGCTGAAAAGACATTTCGGCGATTTCGAGCTGCGTGAAACGCAGGCCGAGGGCGATGCCGAACGGCTGGCGCTCGACCTTGCCGCCATCGGCTTCGAGTTGGTGATCGCGGCCGGCGGCGACGGCACCGCCAGCGAGGTCGCCGACGGGCTGCTGAAAGCTTTCCGAGAAAGCGGCCGGACGGCCGAGCTTGGGCTGCTGCCGTGCGGCGCCGGCATCGACTTCGCGCGCGGGCTCGGCCTGTCGAACAATGTCGACCTGACACTGAAGCGGATTGCCGAGGCCAAAGGGCGCAAGGTCGATGCCGGGTGCATCAGCTATGTCGACGACCACGGCGCGCTGGCCAGCCGCCATTTCATCAACATCGCCAGCCTCGGGCTCTCCGGCGTCACCGACCGTGCCGTCAACGCCGACAAGCGCAAGGGCAAGGTTTCGGCCAAGGCGTTGTTCTATTGGCGCACGGTCTGGGAGTTCCTCCGCTACCGCTTCCAGGACGTTGCGATCACCATCGACGACGGTGCCCCGGTCGAGGCGCGCATGGCACTGGTGGCGGTGGCCAACGGCAAATTCTTCGGCGGCGGCATGATGATCGCGCCCGATGCCGAGCTTAACGACGGCGAGTTTGACATCGTCATTCTGCGCGCCGCCGGCAAGCTGAAGCTGATCTGGGACATCCGCCTGCTCTATGGCGGGCGGCACCGCAACCATCCGGCGATCACCATCCTGCGCGGCAAGAAAGTGGTTGTCGAGCCGCTCGGCGATGTGCAAAAGAACGCCGCGCTGATCGACATAGACGGCGAATCGCCGGGTCGCATACCGGCGACCTTCGAGATCCTACCCGGCGCCTTGACGCTGAGATATTGAATCAAGGCATTGAGGGGTTGATTCAAGTTCTTTCGGCGGTGATTCCAGCGATCCGGCCAATGTGCTGAAATCGCGTGACAATTGCCTGATGTCAGGCCTCGAGCTTGGCCGGGAAACCAGGCGCGCGAAGATCGGTTCCGATCGCATCTTCCAGAAGCCTGACGATCATGGTCGACCAATTCCTTGAAACAGTGATTTTGGCAGGTGGCGGCCCATCGGCAGCGAACGTCGGTCGTTCCTGTCGGTGGTAAATCGCAAACCCTGGAGATTGGCCGAATCCCCCCCAACTTCGTCATCCCAGGGCGAAGCAGGAGCGAAGCTCCGTCGCGGAGACCCTGGGATCCATGCCGTAACCTTGATCAAAGAGTGCAGCGGAGCAGAATTTTGCACCGCAGCAGCGCTCTGAAGTCGCGGCATGGATCCCGGGGTCTGCGCCGCGTCGCTTCGCTCCTTGCTCCGCCCCAGGATGACGAAGCGATGGGCGTTTGCGCTAATCACCAAGGCATGCGGTCCGTCAACGCAAGCGACCCGTCAAATCCTCTGTGCCGAGGAACCAGGCGCCGGGCCGCGGTCGTAGACGGTGACGGCAAAGCCGTTGCGGATCAGGCTGGCGCTCACGGCATCAGCGGTGTCTGCATCATCTGCAAATGCAGGTCCTTGCCGGTCCAGGGATGCGCTTCGCAAACGGCTTCATCGAGTTCGACGCCGAGGCCGGGCTCCTTCGACGGGATGACATTGCCGTCCTGCCATTCGATCTTCTTCTTGAGCAGCTTCTCGTGAAATCCGCCCCACTGCTTCAGCGATTCCAGAATGAGGAAGTTGGGCAGCGTCACCGCGAGCTGGATGTTGGCGGCGCCGACGATCGGCCCGCAATAGCAGTGCGGCGCGATCTGGATGTGATAGGCTTCGGCCATGGCGGCGATCTTCTTGGTTTCGAGAATGCCGCCGGAGCGGCCAAGGTCCGGCTGCAGAATGGTCGCCGCGCGGTTCTCGATCACACGCGCGAATTCGAACTTGGTCGTCAGCCGCTCGCCGGTGGCTATCGGGATCGAGGTCGCACGGGCGACCTGCGCCATCACCTCGGGCATGTCGGGCGGCACCGGCTCCTCGAACCACAGCGGGTCATAAGGCTCGATGGCGCGGGCCATGCGCAGCGCCCCCGAAGCTGTGAACTGGCCGTGCGTGCCGAACAGGATATCGGCGCGGGTGCCGACCGCCTCGCGGATCGCCTTGATCATCCGGGCGGAGAGGTCGATGTCGACGAGGCGCGGCTGGTGGCCGTCGAAGGCGGTGTAGGGGCCGGCCGGGTCGAGCTTGACCGCGTTAAAACCCTGCTCGACATATTCGAGCGCGCAGGCGGCGGCCAGATCGGGGTCGTTGTAGACGTTCTTGCCGCGGGCGTCCTCGGAGTGGACGCTGCCGCTGTGCGGGTAGAGGTAGGTATAGGAACGCAGCGTTTCGTGCACCTGGCCACCAAGCAGCTTGTAGACCGGCTTGCCGGCCTCCTTGCCGATGATGTCCCAGCAGGCGATTTCGAGCGCCGAGAAACAGCCCATGCCCGACACGTCGGGGCGCTGGGTGAAGCCTGACGAATAGGCGCGGCGGAAGAAGTTTTCGACGTCGTGCGGATCGCGGCCGACGAGATAGCGCTCTGCCATGTCCTCGACCATTTTTGCGGTGACATGGGCCGAGAAGGTAGCGTTGTAAGCTTCGCCATAGCCGACGATGCCGCCATCGGTGGTGAGCTTGACGAAGATGAAATACTTGCCGCCGATGCCGGGCGGCGGATTGCCGACCACCCAGGTCTTGACGTCGGTGATTTTCATTTCTGATCCTCCAGAACCAGTTCGGCGCCCTTCCATCCGGTCATGATCGCGGCGGCGTTGGTGTTGCCGGTTATGTTGTCGGGAAAGATCGAGGCATCGATGACGCGCAACGCCTGGATGCCGTGTACCTTGAGGCGCGGATCGACGACGGCGTGCGCCGCGTCCGGCCCCATGCGGCAGGTCGAGACCGGGTGATAGACGGTGCCCGAGCGCTTCCTGAAATCCTGAATGAGATCCGCGTCGGAGGTGATCGAGGGACCGGGCAAAACCTCTTCCTCGATGATCTCGGCCATCGCCGGCATCGAGGCGATCTTCCTGACGAATTTCACCGCCGCCAGCATTTCAGCGACGTCCGCCTCGGTCGAAAAGGCATTGGCGACGATTTTGGGATAATCGCGCGGATTGGCGGAGCGGATCATGATTTCGCCGCGGCTCGATGGACGGCAATTGGACAGCCCGATGGAAAAGCCCGGCCATGGATCGGGCGTCAGGATCGGGCGTTCGCCGCTCTTCGGAATGACGGTCGAAAACGCCTGGAAATAGAGCTGCATGTTGGGCCGTGCCGCGGCCGGATCGGTGCGAAAGAAGCCGCCGGCATTGTTCATCGACAGCGACAGCGGGCCCGACCGCAAAAACACGTATTGCATGCCGACCAGCAGCTTGCCCCACCACGGGCGCAGGATCTGGTTGAGCGTCGGCAGCCTGCCCTTGAACGTGTAGTTGATGCCGACATGGTCCTGCAGGTTTGCCCCGACATTCTCGTTGGCGTGAACGACGGGAATGCCGAGCGCGCCAAGAAGCGCCGACGGGCCGATGCCTGAAAGCTGTAGCAATTGGGGCGAATTGACCGAGCCGCCCGACAGGATGATCTCGCGGCCGGCGCGGGCGGTTTTCGTCGCGCCATTCTGGAGATACTCGACACCGACGGCACGCTTGCTTTCGAACAGGATCTTTGTCGCCAGCGCGTTGATCTCGACGCGGACATTTTTGCGCTTCATCGCCGGGCGCAGGAAGGCGCGCGCCGCCGACATGCGGCGGCCGTTCCTGGTGGTGATCTGGTAGACGCCGACGCCTTCCTGCGAGGCGCCGTTGAAATCCGGGTTGAGCGGCAGGCCGGCCTGGTTGGCGGCGGCGAGATAGCGCTTGGTGAGCGGATGGACGGAGGTCGAGCAGTCGGTGACATGCAGCGGCCCGCCGACGCCGCGCCATTGGTCGGCGCCCGCCTGGTTATCCTCCAGTGCCTTGAACGCAGGCAGCAGGTCATCGAAGCCCCAGCCGGGGTTGCCGGCATCCCGCCAGGCATCGAAATCCTCGCGCGCGCCCCTGATCCAGACCATGGCGTTGATCGAACTCGAGCCGCCGAGCAGCTTGCCGCGCGGCCAGTGGTCGACATTGCCGGCGAGGCCGGGGTCCGGCTCGGCCTTGTAGTTCCAGTTGACCGCCGGGTCGAAGAAGGTCTTGCCGTATCCGAGCGGCATCTGCACGTAGAAGCGGCGGTCGCTGCCGCCGGCTTCCAGCACCAGCACCGAGAAGCGGCCGGAAGCCGACAGTCTCTCGGCCAGGACCGAGCCGGCCGAACCGGAGCCGACGATGATGAAATCATAGGTCTGCATGGTGGATTGGGCGGCTCCGGAATTCGGCCTCTAACCTAGACTCGCGCGCGGCGCGGCGTCGCCGGGTCTTCCGGCATCTGATGTGAAAAAAGCGACTGGCGCGATGCTCGGAGTTTTCATCCAGCGGTGATTAGCCGTCCAGTCTTCGTTTGGTCAATTCGACTTGATAGACGCTTCGCGGATGTCGATTGCG
This sequence comes from Mesorhizobium sp. M0904, assembly GCF_040319475.1. NCBI lineage: Bacteria > Pseudomonadati > Pseudomonadota > Alphaproteobacteria > Hyphomicrobiales > Phyllobacteriaceae > Mesorhizobium > Mesorhizobium sp. M0904. The sequence continues at coordinate 70,492 of NZ_JAMYOC010000018.1, forward strand.
TCGCCATATGTTGAGAGATGTAACCAGCGCCAAATACCCGAATATTGCAAGCAGGCCCCACAAAATTCCAAGCACATTGATCGAGACAAAAATAACCACAAATCCAACTGCAGCCACGGTGTAATATAAGACCGAGGCCCAGACATACTTATCCATTTGAGAGCTACTCATCTATCAGTCCTGGTTAGACGATTCGGTTCATCCGTTGTCGAGAATCTGCGGCCGATCGGCGATCTGACACTCAGGACGCTGGCCATGCCTTCGCTGTGCTTTGTCGACAAGCCGTCCAACCATTACAGGCGATGATCGGCAATCTACCTGAAATCATAGCGCACGATCGGGCGGGCCGGCGTCCTGCGAGCGACGACCCTGAACCCGGCGCGCGCGAAGGTGGAGGCATATCCGCTGCCGGAAGCACTCGGCGATACGTCCGCGTCGAAAGGATAGGCTTCGAGCGCAGGAGCATTTGCGCGCCTCGCGAGTTCCAGTGCCTCTGCTATCAGCTGGAATGTTACGCCCCGCCTGCGGTATCGTTTTCGCACGTACAGGCAGGACAAGGACCAGACCGGCGCATCATCCACACGCTTGAGCTGCCACAGCCGATCGAGCCAGGGCAGGGCATCTCGCGGCGTCACCCGGCACCAGCCGACAGCCGTATCGCCGTCGAAGGCGAGGATGCCTGGAGGCGGACCATGCTGGACGGCTTGCCGGAACGCTGCCTTGTTTTCCTCGCCGGGTCTCTTTCGGTAAGAACGACCGATCCGCCCATACATACACCAACAGCGACTGCAGACGGCGCTGTCACCGAACAGGTCCTCGAGCGCCGGCCACAGATCGGGCGTTAATGGGCGAAAGCCAAGTTCCATGTCAGCCGTCATCCGCTATTGATATTGCCCAGTCTAGCCTGCACTGCGCGCTAGCGCATCATAGGTTGCGGTCCATGCGGGGATGTTCAAACCGGGGTTTCACTCAGCGTCCCTGTCGTGCTCCATCTCAGCGCAGAAAACCAAGCACGGCCTCCATGAACTCGGTGGGGTACTCGACATTCGACAAGTGGACCGCGGGCAGGACAACCAGTTTCGCGCCGGGCACCGTCGCCGCGATCAACTCGCTATGGCTGGCGGCTGTCACAGTGTCGTGCCGGCCGGCGATCACCAACGTTGGCCTGGAAATCAGCGCTGCGGTTCGGCGAAGGTCCGCATCGCGAACCGCCGCGAACAGACCAGCCAAGCCTTGCCGGTCGATAGCCAGCAGCATGGCGCGAAATTCCTCGATGACGGGCTCGTTGGCCGCCAGCATACGCGCAGGGAACCAGTTGCCCAGGAACATCTCGGCGGTTTCCGCCATGTCCGGCGCCTGCAGCACGGCGGCAATCCGCTCGTCAAACTGCTTTGCCGGTCCGAGGTAGGACGAGGTGTTGCTCAGGATCAAGCGTTCGATCCGCTCGGGCGCGTGGATGCCGAGCCACTGCCCGACGAAGCCGCCCAACGACAGACCGAGGAAGTGTACGCGTTCAATGGCCAAGGCATCGAGCAGCTCGATCACGTCGCGGCCAAGCCGGTCGAGCGAATAAGCACCGGCCGGAACGCTTGACCCTCCGTGGCCGCGAAAATCATAACGCAGAACACGGAAATGCTTCGACAGCTCGTTGACCTGCATGTCCCACATCCGCAGTGTGGTGGCGATGGAATTCGACAGCATCAGCACGGGGTTCCCGGCGTCGCCGTCGATGCGGTAGGCGATGCGTGTGCCATCGCCGACGGTCACGAAATCCAGCTCATTCATGGTGAATACACCTTCCTTCTTGGAGCGTTGAATGTGGCAAAGCCTAGTTGCGGCGCGCTTTTGATGATATTACAAAGATAGGACTATCTCTGTAATAGAAGCTGACATGGCCGAATTCACCCTGCACGACCTGCAATGCTTCGATGCCGTGGTCCGCTGCGGCGGCTTTCAGCCTGCGGCGGCCATGCTGCATCGCTCGCACCCGGCGGTGTTCGCAGCCGTTGCAAAGCTGGAGCGGCAACTCGACCTCGTTCTCTTGGATCGCAGCGGCTATCGCGTGCGCCCCACCGAGGCAGGGCTGTCGTTCCATCGCAGGGCACAATCGCTGCTGCGCGAGCTCGAGGGCTTGCGGCTTCATGCTGCTCAGCTGTCAATGGGCGAAGAAAGCGAGATCCATGTGGTGATCGGCGACCTGTGCCCGCGCCCGCAGGCACTGGGCATGCTCGGACGGTTCTTCGCCCAGTGTCCGGGCACACGCCTGCACCTGCATTTCGAGGCGGTGGGCGGCCCGTGGGAGCGCCTCTTCGATGACGAAGCCGATTTGATCCTGCACTGGATCGACAAGAGCGATCCGCGGGTGGAATGGATCGATCTGTGCAAGGTGCCATTCGTTCCCGTAGTGGCGTCGGGCTTTCTACCGGAGCGCATCAAGCACCCCATCACGCCGGATCAGATGCACGCGTTCACCCAATGTGTCATGCGCGACACGGCCCGCCATTCACCGCAACAAGACTACTTCATGATCGAGGGTGCGCCTCAATGCATGGTGGCCGACCAGGGGATGAAGAAGGAAATCATCCTGCAGGGCCTCGCGTGGGGCCACATGCCCCGCTTCCTGATCGAGGATGAGCTGCGCGACGGACGCCTGCAATCCGTTGCCGGCCGTCATCTGCCAGGCCGCACCGAGGAGTTGGTGGTGGCGCGCCGCCGCGACCGGCCGCACGGGCCGATCTCGAACCGGCTGTGGGATCATATCGAGCAAGAGGCGCCGACGTTGCGCCGAGCGCTCGAACCCCGGCAACCTGTCCAGTAGGCGGCCAAGCCGGGGCTCAGCGAGGCCGTTCGGAGGGCCAAACCAGCGGCCTTACCCACTTAAGTTCACTGCTGCATAATCTGCAGCAGTGAACTGCATCCCATCGCTATTCCCGCAGTTTGTGAGGCGCATTATTGATGTCGCAAGGAGTTCGCCGTGAACAGCGCCGACCCGCCCGAAGGTCTTCCATTTCCATGGAGTGGTCCGAGCGGTCGGCATCCGCCCTGCGGCGATCCCGTACCCTGCGCCCAGCTTTCAGCTGCAATTCGAAAGACAAGACCATGAATATCAACCGTCGAACGTTCGGTATCGGCACCTTTAGTGCCGGCGCCCTGCTACTTCCCCCGATCAGCCTCTTTGGGAGCAACGCTGCGGCTATCGCCGCCCCGTCTCCGGCTTCGCTTGCGAGCGCCCACAGGTTCATGCTCGGCGACCTCGAGATCACAGCACTGAGCGACGGCTACCTCAATCTCGGCCTCGAACTCTTCCCTTCCGCAGATACCGCTGCCGCCGAAGCGCTGCTGGCAAAGGCATTCCTGCCAAAACCACTCCCGACCTCGGTCAATGCTTACCTTGTCACCAAAGGCGACAGACGGGTACTGATCGATACCGGCACGGCATCGGCGCTGGGGCCCATACTGGGACATATACCCGAGGCGCTCGCCGCCGCTGGCGTCGGGCCGGAAGAAATCGACACGATAATCATCACCCACCTCCATCCCGACCATGCCAACGGCCTTGTCGGTATTGGCGGCACGGCCGCCTTCCCGGCAGCGGAGGTCGTGGTTGCCGCGCCGGAATTCGCTTTCTGGCACGATGACGGGATACGGTTCAAGGCGCCCGACCAGATGAAGCCGTACTTCGAAATAGCGCGCAAATCGCTGCTGCCTTACCATGGCAAGGTCCGGAAGATCAAAGGCGAGGTCGAGATCGCGCCCGGGATCAGCGCGTTGCCTGCGCCTGGACACACGCCGGGGCATCTCGCGCTTCGAATTGGCTCTGGTGATGCCAACCTGCTGCTCTTGACTGACGTAATCCACGCCTCCGCGCTGCAATTTGCGCATCCGGAATGGGCAATCGCCTTCGACGTGGACCAGGAGGCCGCAATCGCCACGCGCAAGAAGGTGCTCGACATGGTGTCGGCGGATGGCCTGCTCGTCGCGGGTATGCACCTGCCCTTCCCAGGCATCGGTCATGTCATCCGCGACGGCAACGCCTACGCCTACGTCCCGACACCCTGGCCCGCTTTGTGAAGCACGGCTATCGGCGAGGGCTTGGTTCTGTCGCGCCATCGGGCGCGCCAGCCTTCTCACCTCGGCCATAGAATGCAATCCTACTGGTTGGGCTCGTCTAGCTGCGCACAGCATCCTTTCAACACCGTCGACCGATACCCGAACTGCAGGCCGCGACACCATTCAATGGCGTTGACCTGTCCGTGCCGCGACGGTACGGGGTCTGGGCGATCGGTTCGAGAGGATTGGCCAATGGTGCATTATGCGGACGGGCGGCCGATCGGCGATCTTACGCTCAGGACGCTGGCTATGCCTTCGGACGCCAATGCGGCAGGCGACATTTTTGGCGGCTGGGTGATGGCGCAGATGGATCTCGCCTGCGGCATCCGCGCCGCCGAGCGCGCCAAGGGCCGCGTGGTGACGGCGGCGGTGAAGGAAATGTCCTTCGCCAAACCGATGAAGATCGGCGACACGCTGTGCATCTATACGCATGTCGAACGCGTCGGCCGCACCTCGATGACGCTCAAGGTCGAGGCCTGGGCGCAGCGCTATCTCTCCGACCTGATGGAGAAGGTCACCCATGCCGACTTCGTCATGGTGGCGCTGGACGGCGAAGGCAAGCCGAAGGCGGTTCCGGCCGAAGGCTGACCCGGCCTGATTCCAGAAGACGGATTTAGACAGCAGTCTCTCCCGCGCGGGGGATGCGGACAGCGATCCCGCGTGGTCTTTGACCGACGGGTTCCCGCATGCGCGCCTGCAGCGCGACCGACGGGATCTTGGGAGGAAAGACAATGCGTCAACACATGCTGAACGCTGCCCTGGCGAGTGCCTTTGCAGCCTTGCTCTGCCTGTCGTCAGCAAGCGCCTTTGCCGAGGTCAAAAAAGGCGATCCAGGCGCCACCTGCACGTCGGAAAATCGCACAATCAACGGGCAGGCGGCCAAGTGCGAGATCTGCTCGGCGACGAAATGCGACACCAGCGGCACGACGGTGAGCAATTGCCGCAAGGAGACGACCACGACCTGCACGATTGGCGGCAAGGTGGTCAGTCCCAACCCGAAATGGAACCGGATCGAGAAGCTGCCGAAGAGCAAGATGCAGTTACAGCAGTAGGGCTCGTCCGGAGCATCCCCGACAGCTTCAAACCCTTGCAGCGCAAGGGTTCAGCTGTGCATGGCGTCGAATTTTTCTCGCGCGGCCTTGACGCGCTCCGTGTTCTTGCGTGCCCATTCGCCGAGCGCATCGACCGGCACCAGCAGCTCGTAGCCAAGATCGGTCAATTCGTAGTCGACCCGCGGCGGGATGGTCGGGAATACGGTGCGGGTGACGAAGCCGTCGCGCTCGAGCCCGCGCAAGGTGGTGGTCAGCATCTTTTGCGAAATGCCGCCGACCGCGCTGCGCAACTCGTTGAAACGCAGCGGCCCGTTGCCGAGTTTGCCAACGACGAGCACAGTCCATTTGTCACCGACGCGCTGCAGGATTTCCGAGACGGCGCGGCAGTCCTCGGTGCGGTGCGGGTGCCTTGGTAACAAAAAAGTGCCTCCTTGCACATTGAGCGGCCGGTTACTCATATAGCTCAGGTATCTAAACGATACCAGTATTGCTGTAAGGAGAGCCCCTCTATGTCAAAACCCAAAATCGCCATCGTCATTGGTTCGACCCGCGCCGCGCGCTTTGCCGACGTCCCGGCCCAATGGATTGCCAGGATCGCCAAGTCGCATGCCGATATCGACGTCGAAGTCGTCGACCTGCGCGATTTCCCGCTGCCGTTCTTCGATGAGGTCGCATCCTCCGCCTGGGCGCCGTCGCAGAACGAAGTGGCGCAGCGCTGGCAAAAGAAGGTCGCCGGATTCGACGGCTTCATCTTCACCGCCGCCGAATACAATCATGGCCCGACGGCCGTTCTGAAGAACGCCATCGACTACGCCGCCAACGAGTGGAACAAGAAGCCGGCCGGCTTCGTCGGGTATGGCAGCGTCGGTGGCGCGCGCGCGGTCGAGCAGCTGAGGCTGCATGCGGTCGAGTTGCAGATGGCGCCGGTGAAGTCCGCCGTACACATCTCCTGGGCCGATTTCCTTGCGGTCAAGCAAGGCGACAAGAAGCTCGACGAGTTCGAGCACCTCAACCAGGCGGCAACCGCGCTGGTCAACGACATTGCATGGTGGGCGAGGGTGCTGAAGACGGCGCGTCAGGCCGATGCCGTCGCCGAGGAAGTCAAGGCGGCCTGAGCATAGGTTCGAACAGTCCTCCCAAGGATTAATTCTCCCAAGCATTGGGGCGGCGCATGCGCCGCCCCTTTTGTTTCACACGGCATGGGCGTCCTGCGCTTGCCGTGGCCTGATGATGCAATCGGCAAGGCGGTCCATCTCGTTCAGCTCGTCGGCGTGATGCTGGCCCCACTTGCAAAGTGCCAGCAGGATCGGCTCGAGGCTGAGGCCGAGCCGCGTCGCCGAATACTCGACGCGCGAGGGGATCTCGGCAAAGATCTCGCGGCGGACGAGGCCGTGCTCTTCCATTTCGCGAAGCTGCTGGATCAGCACTTTCTGGGTAATGCCGGGCATCAGCGCCTGCAGCGCCGACAGCCGCCGGGGCCTGTCGAAGAGATGGTACAGGATGACGGCCTTCCAGCGGCCCGAAATCACTTTCAGCGCGCGCTCCGCCGGCAGCATCGGCAGCCTCTTGATCAGCTTGGTCATGGTCACCTCCCGGTCAGCAGCGGACAAATCGGTGTGTAGTCGAAGCCAGGCAGATAGTGGCAAACAGCGGCCGATGCCAACAGCAATCGGTGCCTGCGATGAGAGCTATTCAACTGAACCGTTTCGGCGAGGCCGACGTTCTCGAGATAGTCGCGGTGCCGAAGCCTGAGCCGCAAGCCGGCGAGGTCCTGGTCCGCGTTCATGCGGCCGGGGTGAATTTCTTCGAAGTGCTGATGCGCGCGGATCGCTATGCGGTGACGCCGCAGCTGCCGATGATCCCTGGTGTCGAGGCCGCCGGGATCGTGGAGGCGCTTGGGCATGGGGTGGAGGCTTCCTTGCTCGGCATGCGCGTCGCTGCGCCGTTGTTCGCCTCAAGCCAGCCGTTTGGCGGCTATGCCGAGTATGTGACGATCGACGCAAGCCTGGCCGTGCCGCTGCCGGATGCGCTCTCGTTCGAAGACGCGACGGCATTGATGGTGCAAGGGCTGACGGCGCTGCATCTATCGCGGCAAAGCCGGCCGGCCGGCAAATCGGTGCTGGTCGCCGCTGCCGCGGGTGGCGTCGGTTCGTTGCTCGTCCAGCTTGCCAAGCGCGCCGGCGCGAGCCGTGTCATCGCGGCAGCCGGCAGCAAGGCCAAGCTCGATCTTGCTTTGTCGCTGGGAGCCGATGCCGCCGTCGACTACAGCAACGCGGATTGGCCCGAGCACGCCCGGGCAGCGACAGGTGGCGCTGGCGTCGACATCATCTACGACATCGTCGGCGGCCCGCTGACGGCGGCCGCGCTCGAGGCCCTGGCGCCTTGCGGAGAGCTGGTGTTTGCCGCCCTTGGCAGATACGCGCTCGGCGCCCCGGAGATGGAGGCGATGATCGGCCGCAACCAGTCGCTGAGGGGTTTTGCCCTGCTTCCGTTGCTGTCTACGAACGGGCTCCGTGACGGCCTTTTGGAACTTTTCGATCTGGCCGCTGGTGGTCAGCTTGTGGTGACCAAAGGTGGCCGCTTCCCACTCGACCAGGCCAGCCACGCACACCGCCTGCTGGAGGAGCGCGGCGCAACCGGCAAGGTCGTCTTGATACCTTAGCAGGTGGTCGGCAAGGAGCCGAGGATCCGGGCTTGTGCCGTACAGGCCGTCAGCGAACCCGGTAGAACGGATTAGGCAGCAGGAACAGCTTCTCGGCATGCCCCCCGAACAGGTCGGATGGCTGGTCACCGACATTGGCAATTATCGTGTAGCCGGCCTTTTCGATTTCGGCCCTTATGGGTGCCTTGAAATCTGCTGCGGAGCCGTATTTGGCCCCAGGCTGGACCATGTAAAGGTGCTCATAGCCGGCATAGCCGGCCGACTGCAGGTTCTGTTCGGTTGCCTGACGTTGGTCCTCCGGACGTCCGGTGATGAAGAACACCGCGACTTTCGCCGTTCGCGCCTGCCGGAAAACCTCCAGCACAGGGTCGATAGCCGGATCCTTCGCAAGCTGATCCCAGGCGGCCCAGCCACAGGGGCCGTCGATTGCGATGTCGCAGGCGCCGCCGATCGGGCGGCCGAAATTGTCACGTGTGATCACTTCCCAGTTGGCCAACGCCGTCTCGTCGATGTCGAGCACCAGTGCGGGGCGAGGCACCTCCATTGCGCGCTTGACGACCCAGTCGCCTGCCTGCTTCGCCACAGCGGCAAGGTCGCGATCATAGTCGCCGGAATCATGATAATTGGCAGCCGCCAGCATCGCATCGCCGACATTGGCTGGCTGGGACGGGCTTGTGAGAAGGAGCGAGTCGGAACGCGCCGGCCCAGGAACATTTGTGCCGATCATCAGCACGATTGCCCCGACACGCGCAATTCTATTCCAACCAATCGCCCGCATCACGAGACTTTGCAGTCACGAGAAGTCGGCTGTCAAGCGAGGTCTTCCACAGGTCCTCGAGACTGCGACGCTGAATTGGACATTCCAGATGCCGAATGTCTCTATGGGTTGCTGCACGCTACACGATTTCCGCCGTCGCGGTCTTTGCCCCCGACAGGTGACGCACCGCCGGAACCGCCGGTCGAAATGCGTCACCCGAAAAATCATGCCGTTACGCGCTTTGCCGTGCCTACGCCGCCTGAACGATCTTGACCAGTTCAACGTCGAACACCAGATCCCGTCCCGCCAAAGGATGATTGCCGTCGAGCTTGACGCTGGTGTCGTCCACGCCGACGACTGTTACCGGCATCGGGCGCCCCTCTGCGGTTCTGACCTGCAATCGAGTGCCGATATCGACGTTGATGTTGTCTGGCACGCGGGCGCGGTCGACGGTCATCACCGCTTCGGGGCGGTGGGGGCCATAGGCGGCGTCGGCGGGAATGGTGACGGTGCTTTTCGCGCCCACCTCCATACCCTCGACATGGGTTTCGAGACCGGCGATCACTTGTCCTTCACCCAACGTGAATTGCAGCGGTTCGTTGCCGGAAGAATCGAACTGAGTGCCGTCAGCCAGGCGGCCATTGTAATTGATGCGCACGGTGTCGCCATTCTTGGCCTGTGTCATGATAGCCATCCTTTGAAAGTTTCGAGGGGCCGGCCAGAGCTCACAGTCCCGTCCTCGATCATCCACGCACTCGGGTGCGCGGCGCGAAACGCTAAAACTAGGGACCTGGCTGCCGATGTAAACCCCGATTGGGCTACGCCGGCATGATCCGCCAGCGTTCGTCGCCTTCGGCAGGAGTGCGCCGGACTAGCGGGTCATGCCGACTCAACCCATTCAGGCGGCGTGCAAATGGCGGCTAGATCAGGTTATGGCCGCCATCGATGCGGATTGTCTCGCCGGTCGTGAACTCGCTTTCCATGAGGTAGACATAGGCGGCGGCGACGTCCGCAGCGGTCGGAATTTTTCTCGACGGCAACCGGGCAGCCATGTCGGCAAAGAAGCTGGATTTGGCTTCTCCAACAATGTCCCACATCGGTGTGTCGACCCATCCGGGAGACACGACATTGACGCGCGTCGGGGCCAGTTCGAGCGCCAGGGCGCGGGCGAAGTAGCTGAATGAGCCGGCAATCGCTGAGACGACCGAGCCTCCCGGCACTGGCGGCTTGTCCTTGTTGATGCCCGAGGTGAAGGTCATGGAGCCACCGGCCTTCAGGGTGCGCACAGCGTGCTTGGAGAGCATGACGGCCCCAATCAGCTTGTTGTCGACGAAGCCTCGCACAGCCTCCATGTCGGTACTGCCGATCGGATCGCCGGGCGGCAGTGTTCCGGCGGTCGATACCAGGTGGTCGAAGGGACCGATCTCCTCGAACAGGCGAGCGACGTCCGCTTCGTCGGTCATATCGGCAACCAAGCTGGTCACGTGCCCCGTATTGAGCGTCCGTTCGGCCGCCTGCAGTTTCGCGGGCGACCGGCTGACGATCACGACCTTCGCTCCGCAATTGAGAGCAGCTTCCGCGACGCCGAGACCGATGCCGGAGCTGCCGCCGATGACGATGACTTTCCTGTCCACGAGCGATGTCATGGGAGGTCTCCATTCGTTTGCGATTTCGGTGAGGGTCAAGCTTTGCCGTCGTAGGCGGCTTCGAGGTCGGCGATGATGATCTTGCGCATCCCGTACATCGCCTGCCGGACGCGGTTGGCCTTTTCGCGGTCCGGGTCGGCGCTGAGCCGCGGCAGGATTTCCGGGATGACCTGCCAGTAGACGCCGAACTTGTCGGTGAGCCAGCCGCAGGGTTGTTCCCTGCCGCCGCCGGCGGTGAGCGCCTCATAGTAGTAGTCTGTCTCGGCCTGGTCCCTGGTCTCGATGTAGAGTGAGAGCCGCTCGTTGAAAGGCGGCTGCGGCCCGGCATTGAGCGCTGTAAGGTGCAGACCCTCGAGCTCGAAATCGAAGGTGGCATGCGGGACCGTCTTGTTGGTTCCGGACACCCAGTCGGTGTATTCGAGCGTCTGGAGCGCTTTGCTGTTCTTGAAGACCGAGAGGTAGAAATCGCGGGCCTCCTTGGCGTCGGTGTTGAACCAGAGGAATGGGTGGATGGTGGCCATGTCCGTTCTCCGTTAATTCCTTGCGGCAGCGATTTTTGGCGAAGAGCCTGTCCGCTGTTGCTTTCATTCAGGCTTAGCGGTAGTCCGACGGCCGATAGACCGAGCCGTCCCAGTCGCGGGCAAACCCGAGGTCTTCGAGCCGGCGGGTCGAGAAGCGTGCAATCTGCCGCTCGGTCCGGCGCCGGCTGCTCGAGGCGAGGATGCGGCCGGCCATGCCGGTCAGGACGTCGACGATGGGTTCAACTCGTTTGGCGTTCATGGTGCTCTCCCAGAGTGGCGGCAGTTTTGGTTTCAGCAGTTGCCCCGCGACTTTCGTCAGCGAGAGTATAAGTCACATCAAATCGCCTTTTGCAGCGGCGGTGAATGACTGAATACGCGAGCAAACATGCCGTCTTCCGGCCTGGACGACAAACGACTTATCGGCGACAATGTGTGAGCATCGCTCACATATAGGTATCGATCCATGCCCCGGAAGCTGCCTCCCCTCACCACCTTGCCGAGCTTCGAAGCGGCGGCGCGCCTGTTGAGTTTCTCCAAGGCGGCAGAGGAACTTCATGTCACCCACGGTGCGATCAGCCGGGCGATCAAGAACCTTGAGGATCAGCTCGGTGTGCAGTTGTTCGAGCGCGGTACGCGTTCGGTGAGCCTGACCGCCGTCGGCGAGCCCTATGCGCGGGCGGTGCGCGAGGTGCTCGACCAGTTGGCCGCCGCCACTGCTGCGGCAACGGCCCGCTATTCGAGCTCGACACTGAACGTCAGCACCTCCGATGGCTTCGCGGGGAGATGGCTGGTGCCACGCCTCTACCGCTTTCACCGTGCGCATGGCGACATCGATGTACGGGTTTCGACGAGCGGGAAGCTGACCAACTTCCTCGGCGACGGCATCGATGTCGCCGTCCGTTATGGCAGCGGAAACTATCCGGGGCTCACGTCGGAGTTCCTCACCGGCGAGGAGGTGTTTCCAGTGTGCAGCCCAAAGCTTCTTGAGGGTGCGCATCCGCTGCGCACGCCTCAGGACCTCAGACACCACACGCTGATCCGTGACAGCTTTCCGATCGACTGGGCGACCTGGCTGGCGAGCGCCGGGGTCGAGGGCGTGGACCCGCAGAGCGGGATTACCTTCGACTCTGCCACCTTTGCCATGGAGTCGGCTGCACAAGGCGAGGGGGTGGTGCTGGGTCGGACCATGCTCGTTGCGGCCGACCTCGCCGCCGGGCGGCTTGTCCGCCCCTTCGGCCACGCCCTGAAATCCCCTTCCAGCTTCTATCTCGTCTACCCGCCGGAGGCGATCCGTCAGCGCAAGGTCAAGGCTTTCAGGGATTGGCTGCTTTCAGAAGTCACGCCGCAAATGGACTGACGGGAAGGCCGAGAGAACAGGATCGTCGACGGGTCAATCGCCCGGTGACTGTCGGCTCACCCGAACTGCGGTGATGATCCAGGCGCGCGAGTCGAAAAGCACACCGTCCGCGGTCAAGTGCGCGTCGAGCAGATCGCGCAACCGCCGTAGCGCCGCGTCGACATCCACATCCGCGCGGGCGAGCGGATCCTTAACCAGTTGCAGGCCAAGCAAAGCGTCATAGGCCGCATCGACGTCCTGGCCGTAGAAGACCGGCTCACGCACTTCGGCAAAGTCGACCGAAACAAAACCGGATGCACGCAAGATCTCCGCGGTGATGGCGGGGTCGCCAAGCGAAAATGGGGTGGCGGCGCCCGCCGATATGGCGGTCCCCGGCGCAATCGCCCGCTGAATGGCAGTCGCCCACTCGTTGCGGTCCGGGCCCTGCCATACCATCCATACAAGACGCGCCCCCGGTCGCATCGCCCGGCCGATATTGGCGAACGCCGCCGCCGGATCGGCAAAGAACATCACACCAAAGCGACTGATGCACAGATCGAAGCCGGCAGGCGGAAATACCAGCAATTGCGCATCGCCGCGCTCGAAGGCGACGTTTCGCAATCCTTCTTCGGCGCTACGGCTCCGGGCGATCTCGAGCATCCGCGCCGATAGGTCCACGCCGAGCACGCTGCCTTCCACCGCGACACGGGCGGCATCACGAGAGGATTGTCCCGAACCGCATCCGATATCGAGCACGCGATCGCGCGTTCCCGCCTTGACCGCAGCCCTGAAGACCTCGTTGTGCCGTCGCAGTTCGGCGTCGTAAAACTCAGCGCAGTTCAACACCATCGCACGCCTGTCTGGAGGTGGGCCGGCAGCATTTCCGGCCGCTCTGCCCTGATCTTTTCGCGTCGGGCTGACCCCGAACTGTCAGCCGCGCCGCGCCGCCTCGATCGCTGCAACGTCGATCTTTTTCATCTCCATCATCGCTTCGAATGCGCGCTTTGCTTCATCGCCGCCGGCGGCCATCGCTTCGGTCACCACGCGCGGCGTGATTTGCCAGGAGATGCCCCATTTGTCCTTGCACCAGCCGCACGCACTTTCCTGGCCGCCATTGCCGACTATGGCGTTCCAATAGCGGTCGGTCTCCTGCTGATCGTCGGTGGCGATCTGGAAGGAGAAGGCTTCGTTGTGTTTGAACGCGGGCCCGCCATTGAGGCCGAGACAGGGGATGCCGGCGACCGTGAACTCGACCGTCAGCACGTCGCCGGCCTTGCCGGACGGGTAGTCGCTGGGAGCGCGGTGGACGGATTTCACCGAGCTGTCAGGAAAAGTCTCGGAATAGAAACGGGCCGCAGCCTCGGCGTCCTTGTCGTACCAAAGGCAGATCGTGTTCTTGGCGATTGTCATTGCTGGTCCCTTTGCTTTCGAAATCAATCTGGGCTTTTGAAATCAACCCGGGTTTTTCACAGCTGGCCTCGGCGTTGCACCGGACATGGAAATGCGCTCGTGCCATCGACGTTCCGACAGCAGCTGCCCGGAACCAAGGTACCACGGCTGGTGCTTTCAGGACCAGATGCGGGCAGTGACTCGAACCGGAGATCCGCCTGGTCCGTCCGGCGGCCTCACTCTTTGCGTAGGGCAGCGCCGCTTTGCTCAAGGTCGCGCTGGCTTTCCGTTGGCGCGCCGTTGCCTCAGAAGGCGCATGAGCAAGTTCCGTCTGTCCTTGCGCGGGACGAGTTCGATATCGCTGACGAGTTTTGCGCCGCCCTTGTGCCGCTCCAATGTGATCTTGCGGCTATGGAAAGCTTCCAGCTCGGCGCGATGCGCTACGCTTATGATGGTGACCTTCGGCAATTCGCGAATGATCATCTGCATCATGTTGTCCTGGCTCTTCTCATCGAGTGCCGACGTTGCCTCGTCCAGCACGATGATATCGGGGCGGTGCAGCAGAAGACGCGCGAAGGCGAGGCGCTGCTTTTCGCCACCCGACAAGGTCTGGTCCCATGGGGCGTCCTCCTCAATCCTGTCGTTGAGGTAGTCGAGTCCCACCTTGTCGAGCGCAGCCTTGATCTTATCCAGCGTCCAGCTGTCGGCGGCGCCTGGATAGGCGACAGCGCGGCGAAGGGTCCCGGTCGGGATGTAAGGCCGTTGCGGCAACATGAACAACCGTCTGTCGGCGCGGATGTTGACGCTGCCGCTACCCCATGGCCACAGACCCGCGATGGCCCGCACCAGTGTACTCTTGCCCGAGCCGGATTCGCCGGCGACAAGCACCCGTTCGCCTGGTTCGATCACGACCTCGGTTTCCTTGACCACGGCGGTGCCGTCGTCGAGCGACACGGAGAGATTGTTCAGGCTGAGCATCGCATCGCTGCCGGTCTCGCCGCGCTTTATGCGCCCCAGCGTGTTGCTCTGTTCCGCCCGCTCGAGCCCGTCGAGCGACATCATCAGCGAGGCGATGCGCCGTGCAGAGGCATTCCAATCGGCGAGACGGGGATAGTTGTCGACCAGCCACCCGAACGCGCCCTGCACGATGGCAAAGGCCGAGGCAGCCTGCATGACCTGCCCAAGTGTCATGCTGCCTTCGAGGAACTTTGGAGCGCAAAGCAAGACCGGCACGACAGGCGCAAACAGGCTCGACCCTTGGGACACCAATGCCGTGCGCATGTGCTGGCCTGCAAGGAGCGCCCATTGCCTGAGCACATGGGCGAATGTCTTGTCCATGCCGCTGCGCTCCTCCTCCTCGCCGCCGAGCAATGCGATACTCTCGCCGTTTTCCCGCACGCGCGTCAGCGTGTAGCGGAACTCGGCTTCCGCCTGATTTTTTTCCTCGGAGAGGTGGACGAAATGGCGGCCAATGACCGCCATCGAAGTGGACGTGATCGCGGAATAGAGCACTGCGGTGATGACCAGGAAGCCGGGAATGGTGACGGTCGAACCTGCAATCGTCAGGGTCAGGGCGCCGCCGATCGTCCAGAGCACCACGATGAAGGTCGAGGCCGACAGAAATGCGACGATGACACCGGCGATGAAATCGACGGGCGATTCGGTGGCAATCCGCAAATCCTCGGCGATGCGGGCTTCGGGGTTGCTATGATCGCCGCCGACGAGGTTCAGCTGATAGTAGCGGCCGCTTGCCAGCCAGCGCGCGATGACCGCGGTGGTGAGCCAGGACCGCCAGCGGCGCTGTATCCTCATGCGAAAGAAGACTTGTGCCACCACAAGGCTGGCGCTTCCGATCACGAGTGGCAGGAATACGGCGCTCAGCCAATATACGGTGTGGGCATTGCGTTGCTCAATGGCGTCGAAAATTGCGCGATTCCACACATTGATCCCATACTGGAAGCCGACATTGGCGACGATCAGGACCAACAGCCCGATCGTCAACGGCCAGGCGACCCTGTCGCCACTGCCGCTCCAGTAACCGCGCGCGCTGATCCAGAAGCGCTTAAGCAGGTATCTCTTGCGCGCCCGCTCTGCCTCTTCAGGTGTCAGCTCAGGATCGGGTTCGGTGACATCCGGCGGCGGCGCGGGCTGGCCGACGACCTCTGACGCGACTTCGACAGTCGATTGTTTCTCGCGGCGCGACTTCTCGGCATCGCGCGTTCGGGCGCCGTCAACCGATTTCAGCTTAAATTTAGCCTCGGGCATCCGGCGATAACGGCTTAAAAATCAGAAGGTTTCATAGCGTCCGCTCGAGATCCGAGATGCCAACAACGCCAAGGCTTCGCAGCTGTTCCGGTGCTCGCAGCAGCCTATGGTCGTTCTCGATGACAGGCTTTGATCGTTGCGGGGCAGAATTCGCTCAGGCTCTCAAGATTTGTCCGCATGCTGCATTCGAAGAGGCTGGACGCAAGCGGCGCGAAAAGTGCCATCGGCCCGAGTCAACAGGATCGAGGAGGAGAGATCATCTCGATTGCGATTGCGAGCATATGCTGCCCAGCCGGACCGCGCCAGCCCCGAATTCCGGAACAAGGGTGCGATTTTGCCGTTAAGCCAGAAACCGGAAGCGACCCGCATGTCCGAATTGCCGAATGAAGAGATCGAAGGGCGGCTGAACGCCCAGCGCGAGACTCTGGCGCTGGTCGTTGCGCTGCTTGCCAGCAAGGATACGGCACCCGAGCGAATATGGGCCGAACTGGAGGCCCGTTTTCAGTTTCAGAACAGTCAGGAGGACCCTGGCGTCCTGCCAAGCCGCGCATTTGCCATCGAAGCTGCGAAGATGCGGGAGTTCAAGCTGATCGCCGAAGAGGCGCAGGCGCGCAATGCGGAATGGAACGGCAGGGACAAGCCACAGGGCGCCAGCTGAAACCCCGGAGAGTGGATGCAGGACCGGCCATTTTACGATGACTGAGCAAGCGTCAGCTTTGCTGCAAAAGTGTACGTGCCAACTCTTGCCATTCCTCGTCAAGCGTTAAGGTCGACGGCGCCGCGTTGCTGCGGCGATACCAATATTCCGCATTCGACTGGTCGCCTTCCTTGCGGTGGAGATAGGCATGCACGTGCATGCCCGCCGTATTGTCGCGCTGCTGCGCGCACTCGTGCGCCTTAGTCCAATCGCCCTTTGCATCCCACCACAACGCCTGCAGGGCAGGGCTCAAGCCGGCTGGCGGCTGTGGTTTTGCAATCGAATCCCTGAAGGTTTGCAGATCCATTTTTCCACCATAGCGACGTTCAGGGCGCCGATAATACCCGCACCGGCAGCCGACCGGAAGCGTGCTTTGGGCGGGACGACCGGAATGGGGGGACGTCCGATAACCGAACGGCCAGACGGTTGATTCGATGACGTGCATGAAATAGTGCGCACCACAACACCATGACGCCTGAGACAGCGAGGATGAGCCGATGACAGCCCCCGACAAGCCGCGCCAATTCTACCACGGCACCCGGGCCGACTTAAACCGGGAGACCTGATCGAAGCCGGTTACAGCTCCAATTACGGGGCGCGAAAGCAGGCAGCCTGGGTCTATCTAACCGGCACTCTGGATGCCGCTATCTGGGGTGCAGAACTGGCCGCCGGTGACGGACGCGAAAGGATCTACATCGTGGAACCAACCGGCCCGGTCATGGACGACCCCAATCTTACGGACAAGAAATTTCTCGGCAATCCGACGCAGTCCTATCGCTGCCGCGAGCCGCTCAGGATCACGGGCGAGGTCACCGAGTGGCAGGGCCACTCCCCCGAGCGGCTGAAAGAGATGAAGGACCATCTCGAACGGCTGAAGGCACAAGGCATCGAGGCGATCGATTGAATTGCCAAGTTTGGCCCTAGCCTACGGTCGGCAGCAGTCCCCGCGAAATACGGCTCCACGTCCGCAATGGGTCCGTGAGTTGTCGTTGCTTGCAGGGGCTGGAGAGCGGATGCTTCCTTTCATCTCGTCGCGAACGTGATGATCTCGGAGCTCGAAGGGCCAAGTGGGCTGCCGTCAAAGCCGCCGAATTGCCGTTCGATCCGTAGACCCGCGTTCCCCAGCAGGCTCGATAGGGCGTCCATGTCGAGGAATCGCAAGGTGCTGCGACTAACTTTCGGAAGGCTCGGATGCTTTCCGCCGAACCTGTGGGTGAATGTCACGGTCTGGCCATCGAACGGCATGATCACCTCTGTTGTGATCTGCACCAGAGACCCGTCAGGCAGCTCAACGACGACAGCATTTTCGGGTGTCCAGTGCTCCCACGCCCGCACCGAAGGGTTCCGCGTTTCGAACGCGAAGCATCCGCCTGGCACAAGGGCGTGTCGCGCAGCCGCCATGAAATCCCCCAGATCTTCGTCGCTGACAAGGGCCTGGAATGCGTGCCCCGTCATCACAATGAGATCAAACTCGGCTGTCCAGCCGGCCGATTGGAGATCGCCGAGGACCCATTCGATATCCGTGCGCGTTCGTGCCCGATTCAACACGCCGGGTGCTGGGTCGATGCCGCAGAGCCGCCCTGAATGTCCGGCCAGGCGTGCCTCGTGAAGGAGGGTGCCCGTTCCACATCCGACATCAAGCACCGCGTTTGCTGTTAGAATGCGGGGCAGGTAGAAATCATAGTCGTCGCGCGCAGATCTCGGGTGCCAGGCATCATAGACGGCAGCGAGATACGGGTCGGCGAAAAACCGGTCGACCATAAGGCGATATCCCCAATCAACTTTGAATGTGCGAGCGGTGTCGCCGAGAGCATATAGCCCATAAGTCGCTTCGCTCGTTACCGCACGACCTCGCGGTGACCGCCGGGCAGGCGGGTGGCGATAAGCTTGTCGATGCGGCGGCCGTCGAGGTCGACGACCTCGAAGCGCCAGCCTTGCGCGTCGACGCATTCGCCGGTCGCCGGCAGATGATGCAAATGCGACAGCACATAGCCGGCGACGGTTTCGTAGTCGCGGTTCTCAGGCAGGTCGATGCCGAGGACCTCCGCCATCTCGTCGGCCTGCATGTAGCCGGCAAGCAGCCATGAGCCGTCCTCGCGCTTGACGGCGTTTTCCTCTTCGCCGGCATCGAGATCCGAACGGAAGACGCCGGTAATCGCTTCCAGTATGTCGGCCGGGGTGACGATGCCTTCGAAATGGCCGTATTCGTCATGTACCAGCGCCATCGGCACGTCGGATTCCTTCAGCGTCGCAAGCACGTCCAGCGCATCGGCCTGGTCATGCACGATTGGGGCCGTGCGCACGTGCCGGCGCGGGTCGAGAGCGCGGCCGCCGAGCATCGCCGCCAGCACGTCGCGGGTCTGGACGACGCCGATCATGGCGTCGACGCCGCCGTCGCCGGCCGGCAGGCGCGAATGCTGGGTGTCCATCAGCAGCTTTCTGATGGCCGCCTCGTCGGATTGCAGATTGATCCAGTCGACCTCGGTGCGCGGCGTCATCACCGCGCGCACGGCGCGGTCGCCGAGCCGCATCACGCCGGCGATCATGCGCCGTTCGTCGGATTCGATGGTGCCGTGGTGCTCGGCTTCGGCGACCAGCATCTTGATCTCCTCGTCGGTGACCCTCTCCTCGCTCTGGCCGTGCTGGCCAAGCAGCCACAGCAGGGCGCGGCCGGAAAAATCGAGCAGGAAGACCAGCGGTGCCGAAACGCTGGCGAGGATGGTCATTGCCGGAGCGACCCTGACGGCGACCCGTTCGGGGTCGCGTAATGCGATCTGCTTGGGCACCAGTTCGCCGATGATCAACGAGCCATAGGTGATGATGGCGACGACAATGCCGACACCGAGCGGGTCGGCGAGGCTTTCGCGGACGCCGGCCGATGCCAGGAAGGTGGCCAGCCGCTCGCCGAGCGTGGCGCCGGAAAAGGCGCCGGACAAGACGCCGACCAAAGTGATGCCGATCTGCACCGAGGACAGGAACTTTCCCGGATTGGCGCCGAGCGCCAGAGCCCGGCCGGCACCCTTGACGTTGCGGTCGATCATCGTCTTGAGGCGCGCCGGCCGCGACGAGACGATGGCGAGCTCGGACATCGACAGAAGGCCGTTCACGCAGATGAGGACGACCACGATGGCAATTTCAGCATAAAGCATGCCGGGTCCATAGCATTGCCGCGCGGTTTTCGAAAATAGGACGGTCGCGCTTTTTAAATTTGGCGAGCCGGGCAAATCAGGCGGCACCCCAGGCCGCATCCCAGGGCGGCGCGGAAAAATGCTCGATCAGGGCGTCGACGACGACGCGCACCTTTGGTGCGAGATTGCGTGTTACCGGCCAGATGGCATGCACCACGGTGTTTTCGACAAGGCAGTCCGACAGAACCATTTCGAGCTCGCCGCGCCTGATGCTGCCGGCCGTCAGCCATGTCGGCAGATAGACGATACCGCAGCCGGCCAGTACCGCATCGAGCATCGGTTCGCCGTGGCCGAGCACCAGCCGCGCCTTGGGCGCGAATTTTTCGAGACGGCCGTCGGCATGCCTGACGGTCCAGGGATGGACCGTGCCGTCGCGGCCGTAGCCGATGAGGCTGTGCCTGGGCAGGTCCTCGATCGAGTGCGGCCTGCCATGGGCGTCGAGATAGGCGGGGGCGGCGACGATGGCCGAACGCTGGGCATAGATGCGGCGCGCGGCGAGCGACAAGCTGTCGTCGAGGTCGCCCATGCGCACCGCCAGGTCGATGCCTTCCTCGATCAGGTCGACGCGCCGGTCGTTGAACGAGATTTCCATCGTCAGATCCGGGAATTTTTTGGAAATGTCGAACAGAACCGGGGCGACGCACCGCCGGCCGAAGGCCAAAGGCAGGTCGACACGCAGCCGCCCGGAAGGCACCTGCTTGCGCGAAGCCAGCAGCGACTGCGCGGCTTCGATCTCGGCCAGTGCCCTGACGCAGGCTTCGTAATAGCTCAGGCCCTCACTGGTCGGGCTCAGGCTGCGGGTGGTGCGGTTGAGCAGGCGAACGCCCAATCGCTGTTCCAGCTGCGCGATCGACTTGCCGACCGCCGATTTCGTGACATGCAGCCGCGCGCCGGCGCCGGTGAAGCTGCCGGCCTCCACCGCGTGAACGAATGCGACGATGCCTTGCAAATTGGCCGATTCCAATGAAGCGCTCCTATTGTAGAGTTTTGCTCCTTAATCTGTCGCAGAATATGCCAAATGGAAGCACTTTTCTCCATAGTGAAACGGCATAAATGTCTCGCCCACCATCAACCACGGAGCGCGAACCAATGAGCACCCAAAACAGATCCTGGCAGATGCCGGTTTCGGCCTGTCCAGTTTGAAGCCGGCCGAGGGAAAGCTGCCCCGACCCGGGCCGCATGATCTTCTGGTACGCGTCACAGCGGTATCGCTGAATTACAAGGACAGGATGATCGTCGATGGCGTGCTGATACCGGACCTCAGCTTGCCGTTCGTGCCGACATCGGACGCGGTTGGCGAAGTTGTCGCCACCGGCAGCGAAGTCAGCCGCTTCGGAATCGGGCAGCGGGTGCTCGGCCAGGTGATCGCCGACTGGCCGGACGGCAACGCCCCGCCGGTGCTGCACAAGCATACGCTTGGTTCGTCACTGCCCGGCATGCTGTCCGAGCATGTGCTCTTTCACGAGGATGCCGCCGTGGCGGCGCCGCCGTCGCTCAGCGATGTCGAGGCATCGACGCTGCCGATCGCGGCGCTGACGGCGTGGTTCGCGCTGGTCGAGGCGGCCAAGCCTATCCCGGGTGAGACCGTTCTCATCCAGGGCACCGGCGGCGTGTCGCTGTTTGCGCTGCAGTTCGCCGCCGCTTTCGGCCTGCGCGCCATCGTCACCTCGAGCAGCGACGAGAAGCTCGAGCGGGCAGAAGCGCTCGGCGCCTGGAAGGGGATCAATTATCGCAGCCATCCGGCATGGGACGAGGTCGCCCGCGAGCTGACAGACGGCGCCGGCGTCAGGCACGTGCTGGAGATGGTCGGCGGCGACAATGCGCGGCGCTCGCTCAATGCGCTGGGCGCCGACGGCAGGCTGTCGCTCATCGGCCTTCTCGGCAGCATGGAGCTCAGTTTCCCGATCATTCCGTTCCTGCGCAACCGGATCGTCGTGCAGGGCATATCGATCGGCCACCGCCGCGCCTTCGAACGAATGAACCAGGCGATCGAGACGCTCGCGATCAGGCCGGTGATCGACAGGGTGTTTGGCTTCGACGAGGTGCCGCAGGCATTCGAGCGTCTGGAGACCGGACCGTTCGGCAAGATCGTGATCACCGTCCCCTGAGCCCATCGGGCGAAATGGCTGTCAGACGGGCCGATTGCGCGCCTACGGCAGTTGCAGCAGTACGCCGATGATGGCCTTGCCGTCGGTGAAATAGGGATCGCCTTCGCCGTTGCGCCCGGTCTTTGTGGCGCCGACCCCTGGTATGTCGCTGGTCGAGATCAGCATGCCGGCGGCGGACAGGTCGCGCATCAGCCCATCGCGCTCGGCGTCGATGTCGGGGCCGATGTGATGAGTGATCGCGCCGGTGTCATGGCTGAGGCCGACGCCGCGGTCAAAGCTTGCCGAGCCAAGCCAAAGCGGCCGGCCGTCGTCTCCGGTCGCAGCGGTCTGCCAGAAGCGGACGTGGTGGCGCCGGTCGGCGCTGTCGCCGACCGGCTTTTCGAAGGCTAGGTCCTGGGCGCGGCCTTCGAACAGCAGCCGGCTGACCGGCGCGTCGGGATAGGGGCGGTCAAACAGCACGCTTTCGCCGATCTCGATCGCCGTCTTCAGCGAGACCGCGTCTGCCGTATCCCAGCCGGCGACGGCAAAAGCATGGACAAGCTCCTTCTTGGTGCCGACAAGGCCGACATTGATCGGATCGCCCGGAATGCCTTGCGGCGTGTGCGTCACCATCTCGAATTGCTGATTGCGAAAATTGCGGTCCCGTAACGTCCAGAACTCAGGCGCGGCGAAATAGGCGAGCGAAAGATAAGCGGCACAGCATGCCACCAGCCAGGTCGTTGCACGTCGTCGAAGGCTTCGTTGGCTCATGCATTGGCTCGAACTGGCAGGCCCGTCGGGCCGTCGAAATCCTTGGCAAGCGGCGCGCAACCGGTCTATCCTCATATTTTAGCATGAAATGGCGTAGAACCGGCTAGCACGAATGAGGGCGTGATGGAGGGTAAACCGGCGCGCGGCACTGCCATGGCGTTGACCGCCGACCTTATCGCGCTGGTCGAACGGGTCGAGCCGGATCCCGGCCCCGAGCCGGGGACGACCGAGCATAGCGACGCGGAGTTCGATGATCTTGTCGAGCAGCTGCTTCTGGAATACCGGCGCCAAAGCGCTCTGGGTCTTTGCCTACGGCTCGCTGATCTGGACGCAGACGCTGGCGCGGGCAGCCGGACATTGGGGTTCGTCCGCGCAGTATCTGTTCCGCACCGTCAGCATGCTCGAGGAAAGCGGAATCCGCGACAGAAACTTGTGGCACGTCCAGGACCTGGTGGCGCAGCATGGCTTCCACCGGCGGCACACAACGCGGCTGATCCAGGCGCTGTTGCACGAAATAACTTGTCGCATTTCATCTGAAAACCGGAACGGTCAGCGGCAGGCGCGGTAGCCGTTCTTGCGATTCTTGATGTCGAAATGGAAATGGTTGCGGTGGTCGTAGTTGTAGCCGGGGCCGAGCACGGTGGTGAAATACTGGCAGCCGTCGGCCCGCACATTGTTGAGGAAGCCGCGCGTGCGGAAGGCGAACAGGCCGGGCTTGCGGACGTCGATGTCGTCGCCATTGTTAAGCTCGATGCTCATCACGTCGAGCGCATTGCCCTTGCCGTGTTCCGACAAAACACCTTCGCCGGCGATCCTGCGGCAGGAATAGCTCGAGCCCTGGTGGATGGTCTTGACGCCTGAAAAATAGCGCCAGCGGGCCGACGGGACGAGTTCATTCCTGGTCCAGCCGGCAAAGCTGGCGGCCATGTCGCAGGTCAGCGTCGCGGCCGGCTTCATCGCGACGCTGCCGATGGCCGAGACCCTGACCGGATAATCGATGCCGCATTGGCCTTCATGGATCGGCGCGACGTCGGTGTAGACGACGCCGAGGCGTTTCAGCTCCTTGCGGCAATCGATCTCTGCGGCCGGCATCTGTTCGGCCGGCGACATCGGATTGTCCATGCGCGGATAGGCGGCCGTCATATAGGGGTTGGATGGGACGAGGCGCTGCATGCCGGAATATTCTGGGCCGGAATCTTGCTGGCCGGAATAGGGCGGAACGGCAGCGGTCTGGCTCCCGACGTCGACGGCCGGCTGCAGCGACAGCACGCTGCCGGTGTTGCAGGCGGAGACCGCCGCAATGGCAATCACGACGGCAAGCCTGCCGGCCATGCGCGCGCGTCCTGTGTGCCGCGCAGCGACAAGCGCAGCGCGAATTAGCCCGGCCATCGGAAGGGTTCCTGTCCCCAGATGGCACAGACTCTAAACCTGAAGAGTAAAGGAAAAATCAGCGGCGCCGTTCACGTCTGCGGCCAAATTGCGGCGCCCGCTATCGGCGGCCGGCGTCATTGGCAAAACGTGCCGCCATTGCGGCGCGGTTCGAGGTCGAAGTGGAGATGCTGCGAATGATCGGCGTCGCTGCCGGGGCCAAGCACGGTCTTGAACGGTCCGCAGGCTGCCTTGCGCACTGTGTCCAGGAATTTCGCGTCCTTTTCCGGCGGCGCCGGGCCGACATCGATCTCCTTCCCGTCCGAAAGCTTGAAGCTGGCGATATCGAGCGCATTGCCGAAGGCGTGCTCCGACAATTTGCCGCCGCCATTGCGCGACCGGCAGACGAAGGCGGAGGCCTGGCCGATCGATTTGATATCCGTGCCGAACTCGGCCTTTGCAGCAGGCTGGATGACCGAAGCAGCAAAGCGTGCGGCCGCTTCAGCCATCTGGCAATTGAGCTCGGGCTCCGGGCCGATGGCGATGGATTTGCCGAGCGTCCTCAGCACGATCGGGTAGGGGATCGAGCAACCGACCGCCGTATCATGCTCGGGCTTGCGCTCCTCGAAATCGACGCCCATCGATTTCAGCCGCCTGCGGCAGGCCAATTCCTCGGCCGGCATTTCTTTCTCGGCAATTGCGACCGATCGAGGATCGGGAAGGATTTCTTGCTCCGCCTTTTTGTCTGCCTCGGCCGGATTTGGTGGCGCGACCGATGGGTTTGCCTGCGGCTCGGCCTGCGCCGGCTTTTCAGGCGGCTGTGGTGCGATCGCCGGCGGCTTCGGCTGCTCGGTCCTGGACTGGCCATTTTGGGGCTGATCGTTTTGAGGCTGGCCGTTTTTGGGCCGCTCAGCCTCCGGAGCGGGGCGTGGTTCGGGGACCGGGATCTCGGTTGGTGCTGGCGGAGTGACTTGCTGGTTGAGTTGCGGAACCGGTGCGGTTGGCGGCAGTTCGGGCGCCTTGGCTGAAACGGGTCCCGCCAGCGGCGTAGCCGCAACGGCCAGCAGCACTCTGCCCAATCTGAAAAAGCCAAACGCCGCCATTGTCTCGCAACGGCCAGAATGCAGGGAAGTTGCCTTGGGCGAGGGGGGCTGGCGATCACAATCGGTAACCGCGCTGTTACGCGCCGATCGCTTCGAGGCCTTCCTCGAGCCAGTCCGCCAGCAGCGGCATGCCGAGCAGATATTTTGCCGTGCGCTTGTTGGCGCGCTCGCGGGCGGCGGTCAGCGCGTCCGTCCATTCCGTCGCGTCATAGTCGCCGCGGCCGACCCAGGCCAACGCAATCAGTTCGGCCGCTTCGTCGACATTGAGATCGTCGATCAGCTCGCGCAGTTCTTCCTCGGTGAGATCTTCGGAGCTTTCCTCGGCAAGGCCGTCATGATGGTGGTTGTCGTGCGCGTTGCCGTCGAGCTCTACCTCGTGCTCGGCGCCGTCGGCATAGTCTTCGTTGACGGCGGCGCTGAGCGCCTTCGCCTTCAGGATGAACAGGCGCACGGTGTCGGGACCGATCGAAAGCTCCCAGTCTCGTTCAACGCGTTGCTGCACCGGCCGTCTCCCTGCTTCGTGCTCGGTCGGCCCGATGATAGCGGATTTGCAGCGCTCGTCACGTTCTCTTGCGCGTGGGCGTTAATCGTGAACCATGATTTATGATGCCCTCTCTTCCCGGAATAAGATGGCCTTTGCTGGGAGAGATCGCGGTTTTGAGATAGGATGACATTTTCCGGGACGAAACGGCTTTGGCCCGGCGTTAGTGTTGCATTGTCAGGTTCAAAGGAGAGTGTAATGCGCAGACGATTGCTGATTTACGCCATGGCCATTGCCGCCCTGCCGCTGATTGCGGCTCAGGCGTTTTCGGCTGGTGAAGGCGGGGGAGGTGGTGGTGGCGGCGGCGGCCAGAGCCAGTGCAAGAAGGGGGAGGCCTGGGACAAGAAGCAGAAGAAATGTGTCTCGCCCAAGCAAGGTATGCTGGATGACGACAGCATCTATGATGCCGGTCGCGCGCTGGCGATGGATGGACGCTATGACGAGGCGATCGCCGTGCTCAGCCTCGCCGCCAACAAGCAGGACCCGCGCATCCTCAACTATCTCGGCTATTCGCACCGCCATTCCGGCCGCGTCACCGTCGGCCTCGGCTATTACGAGGAAGCGCTGCGCATCGACCCGAACTACACGCTGGTACGCGAATATCTCGGCGAGGCGCACCTGCAGATCGGCGATCTTGCCGGCGCCCAGGAACAGCTCCGCGAAATCGAGAAGCGCACGGGCAAGGGATCTCGCGAATACGGTATGCTGTCGGAGCAGATCGATCATTTCATGAGGAGCTGATCCGACCTCCGGACGCTGCTCATACCGGCTGCGGCGATCGCAGCCGGTTTTTTGCTGTGCTCACATGCTGCTGCGAACTGGAATTTGGCATCACGGGACACGTGATCCGCTCCTTGACGTTAGGTCAGCCGCGCGATCGGTGGATGATTTTTCAAAATCCGACTTTTTGGACGTGAAAAACCCGCGAAGATTGCTATATCTTGCAAAGATTGTGGTGAGACGGTTCCGTTAGCGAGGCTGCCGGACCGTTTTCTTTTTGTACCATCGACAAGGTCGCTCCCGATTGCGGGGGCGGCGGCAGGAAAGGTCAGGCATTATGAACAAGGTCCCGATGACAGGCGAGGGGTTCGCGTCATTGAAGGAAGAACTGCGCTGGCGCCAGCAACAGGAGCGGCCGCGTATCATCGAGGCGATTTCCGAAGCGCGCTCGCATGGCGACCTCTCCGAAAATGCCGAATATCACGCGGCAAAAGAGGCACAGAGCCTCAATGAGGGCCGGGTCAACGAACTCGAGGACCTGATCGCGCGGGCCGAGGTGATCGACGTCACCAAGCTCAGCGGCGACAAGGTCAAGTTCGGCGCCACCGTGGTGCTGGTCGACGAGGATACCGAGGAGAAAAAGACCTACCAGATCGTCGGCGACCAGGAAGCGGACGTGAAGTCCGGCCGCATCTCGATCTCCTCGCCGATCGCGCGCGCCCTGATCGGCAAGGAAGTGGGCGATGCCATCGAGGTCAACGCACCGGGCGGCGCCAGGGGTTATGAGATCGTCCAGGTGCAATTCATTTAGAACCTTTTGATAATTCTACTCTGGCGGCCGACTAGCGCGGTTTTCTGCGCTTCCGGTGCTCACGTACTTTAAGTACGCTCCGCTCCGGTTCTCGAAAACCACGCTATTCGACTCGCCAGAGCGAATTCTGAAAAGGTCCTATACAGCGCCTTGTAATTTAAGCGCCAGCAATCTCTCTGCTTCCGCCATCACCTCCGGCGGCGTGACGCTGCGGCCAGGCGCGGCCAGTAGCGTCGATGAGAACGGCCCGCGCGGGCCGGTCAGGCCGGGCTCCGTCGCCAGGAATACAGCCACCGTCGGCACGCCGAAAGCGCTGGCGAGATGGGTCAGGCCGGTGTCGGCGCCGATGACCAGCGTCGAGCTGCCGATGACGGCGGCGATCTCGGCAAGCGGCGATCTGGGAACCACCACGGTTTGCGAAACGGCGCGGGCGATCGCTTCGGCAACCCCCTGTTCACGGTCGTTCGACCAGGTGGTGACCGGGGTCATCCCTCGTGCCACGAGAAGCCTGGCGATTTCGATCCAGTCCGCGACCGGCCATTTCTTGTCCTCGCGGCTGGTGCCGTGCAGCAGGAAGGCTGTCTTTTCGCCGACAAAAGTCGATTTTGCGGCTGGCGGCACGATGCCCGATTCGAGCCGGGAAAAATCCGGCTCGTAGCCGAGCGCCAGCCCGAACAGGCGTCTCGTGCGCTCGATGGCATGCAGGCCCCGCGGCACGGCGAAGCGATGGCCATAAAACAGGCTCGCCGAAGGTTCGCGTGCGCTCGAGCGGTCGAAGCCGGCAATCGGTGCTGCCGCCAACCGCGCCACCAGCGCCGATTTCAGCAAGCCTTGTGCATCGAGGACGAGGTCGTAGCGGGACGCGCGCAAGGCGCTGCGCAGGCCGACCACTTCCCGCCATGTGCCGGGCTCGAGCAGCTTCCCGCGCCAGCGCCGGATCGCCACGCTGTGGATGGTTTGGATGGCTGGATGCAGCGCCGCGATGCCGGCAAAGGCCTCTTCCACGCACCAGTGGAAGGAAATATCCGGGCGGGCGCGGTGCGCGTCCTCGACTGCGGGAAAGGTGTGGATGACGTCGCCCATCGACGACGTCTTGACGATCAGCACCTTCATGCGGCGGCCGGCATTTCCAGCAGCCGCTCCGCCGCCGCCACGACACGTTCGACCTCCAACGTCTTCAGGCAGTTGAGATGACCGAGCGGGCAGATTTTTTTGTGGCAGGGCGAACAGGACAGGCCGAGCCAGACCAGTTCGCGGCGCTCGGCGAGCGGCGGCGTGTTGTCGGGCGAGGTCGAGCCGTAGACGGCGACGACCGGCGTGCCGACGGCGGCGGCGACATGCATCAGCCCGCTGTCGTTGGAGACGGCGAGCCTCGCCGCGGCGATCAGGTCGATGGCATCCTCCAGCCGCGTCTGGCCGGCAAGGTCGGAGGCGCCCGGCGCCAGCGCTGCGATTTCAGCCGTCACCTCAGCGTCGTTCTTCGATCCGAACAGCGCGACGCCAAACCCTTTGGCCATCATCTCGCGGGCAAGGCCGGCATAGTGTTCGCTCGGCCAGCGCTTGGCCGGGCCGAATTCTGCGCCGGGCATCAGTGCCACGAATTTTCCCGCTGTCAGCCCGAAACGGCTGAGCAGTGCCGCCTGGCTGGCTTGATCGACGGCGAGCTTCGGCGCCTGGAAGGCGCCACCACGGGCAAGGCTGAAATAGGCCTGCGCGGTGCGCCGTTTGAGGCGATCGGGCAAGGGCACGATGTCGGTCAGCAGCCCGTAGCGCATTTCCTTGAGATGGCCGACACGGCGCGGAATGCCGGCAAAGAACGGGATCAGCGCCGACTTCCAGCTTCCCGGCAGGACAAAGGCCATGTCGTAGCGGCCGCGCAGCAGGCGGCCGAAGCGCCTTCGGACGCGGAATTCGAACGCGCCGGATTGCAGCGGCAGGTCGATCTGCTGGCGGATTTCGGGCATGCGCTTGACCAGCGGTGCTGCCCACGCCGGTGCCAGCACGTCGATGGCGGCGTTCGGATGAAGCTCCCTCAGCGCCTGGAACAGGCACTGCGCCATCACCATGTCGCCCACCCAGCGTGGGCCGATCACGAGGATCGTTGGGCTTTCAGCCATTCGACATAGTCTCTGACGCCGGTTTCCACTGTGCGGAACTGGCCATTGTAACCGGCTGCGCGCAAGCGGGACATATCAGCTTGCGTAAAGCTCTGGTAGCTGCCCTTGAGGTGGTCGGGAAACTCGATGAATTCGATCTGGCCCTTGCCGAGCGTATCGATCACCGTTTCGGCAATGGCGCGAAACGGCTGGGCCTTGCCGGTACCGCAGTTGAAGATGCCGCTAGAACCGCGTTTCCACAGCCACAGATTGACGTCGGCGACATCGCCGACATGGATGAAGTCGCGGCTCTGCTCGCCGGGCCCGAAACCGCCATAGGCGCCGAACAGCTTGGGGTTTTCGCCGCGTTCGACCTGGTTGAACAAATGGAAGGCGACAGAGGCCATGGCGCCCTTATGTGCCTCGCGCGGTCCGTAGACGTTGAAATAACGCAGGCCCGCGACCGGCGAATGGTCGGTATCGAAAACGGTGCGGCGGACATAGTCGTCGAACAGCTTTTTCGAATAGGCATAGACGTTCAGCGGCCGCTCGCATTCCGGCTCCTCGCGGAACTCGGCGCCGCCGCCATAGACCGAAGCGGACGAGGCATAGAGGAAGGGTACGCGCAAGGCCAGGCAGGCGTGCAGCAGGTGCTTCGAATAGGTGTAGTTGACCTCCATCATGAACTTGCCGTTCCATTCGGTGGTGGTCGAGCAGGCACCCTGGTGGAAAACCGCCTCGATGCGGCCGAGGTCACCGGCCTCCATCCGCGCCAAAAAGTCGTCCTTGTCGAGATAGTCGGCGATCTCGAGATCGGCGAGATTGGCGATCTTGTGGCCGTCGGTGAGGTCGTCGACGACGAGGATGTCGCTGAAACCGTCAGCGTTGAGCGCAGCGACGATGTTGGAACCGATCATGCCGGCGCCGCCCGTGACGATGATCATGAAATCCTCTGGTACCTTGTGCCGGTTGTAGCCCTCGTCGGATTCTGGCCTTATAGGGGAGGCGGGCCGGGCTGTCGACAAAGCAGGTGGCGGGGCGGTTGGATGAGCGCCACAGTGCCGCCGCAAACGTCACGTTTCAGTCGGCCTGCCGGCCAACCGGCGACAGGAGCAAGGTAATGCCGTCAACCGAACTGCTTGTCGCCTTTTTCGCCACCACGGCGATCTTCGCCTATATCCCCGGCCCCGCCATGCTCTATGCCGCTGCGCAAACCATGGCGCGCGGCCGCTGGTCCGGCCTGATGGCGGCGCTCGGCATCCATCTTGGCGGCTACGTTCATGTCTTCGTCGCCGCTGTCGGCCTGTCGGTGCTGTTCCATGCCGTGCCGGTGCTTTACATGGCGGTCAAGCTGGTCGGTGCGCTGTATCTGATCTGGCTCGGTGTTTCGCTGTTTCGCGCCAAGGCGCAAGGCGGCGTTGTCTTGCCGGGAATTCAGCCGAAATCCGCCCGCCGCGCCTTTTTCGAGAGCGTTGCCGTCGAGGTGCTCAACCCCAAGACGGCGATTTTCTTCATGGCGTTCCTGCCGCAGTTCATCGATGCCTCGGCAGCGTTTCCGGTGTGGCTGCAGTTCGTCGTGCTTGGAACGATCGTCAATTTGATGTTCTCGTCGGCCGACATTGTTTGCGTGGTGCTGGCCGGCGCAGTGATCGCCAGGCTGCGGCAGTCGAGCCGGGCGCAGCGCCTGATCCGGCGCGCCGGCGGTGCGGTGCTTGTCGGACTGGGCGTGCATGTCGCGTTGCAGAAAAGCTGACGCATTGCCTCGCCGCCGCGATCGGTCGAAGGCCTGCCGTTGCGTCGGCTGAAATTGCGGTATATCGGCATCGCCATGAACGGCCGGCCCTGCCAATCGAATTCCCCGTCACCGAAAATCGGCTCTCCCACGCGTTGACATGATCAAGCTGCCCTCTCCCGAACCTCTTCACCGCGCCATTTCGCGCTTCGGCAGCGCCACCGTGCTGGTGGTCGGCGATTTCATCCTCGACCGTTTCGTCAACGGCGTGATCGAGCGCATTTCGCCGGAAGCGCCGATCCCCGTGCTGCACGGGCGCGGCGAAACGCTGGCGATGGGCGGCGCCGGCAATGTCGTCGCCAACATCGTTTCGCTCGGCGCTGCCGTCATACCGGTCTCGGTGATCGGAGCCGACGAGGCCGGCAAGAACCTCATGCGCATGCTCGGCGACTTTGGCGTCGACACCGGCGGGCTGAGGCAGGATGCCGATCGCATGACGTCGTCCAAAAGCCGCTTCAGCGCGCTCAACCAGCAGGTGCTGCGTTTCGACGAAGAGGAAATCAAGCCGCTGGGCGATGCCGAGCGCGCGACATTGGTCGGGCATTTTCGCGAAGCACTGGCGCGCGCCGACATCGTCATCCTGTCCGACTATGGCAAGGGCGTGCTGCTCGGCGGCGTCGCCGGCGAGCTGATCTCGATCTGCCGGCAAGCGGGCAAGCCGGTGCTGGTCGATCCGAAGGGGAGCGACTATGCGCGTTATGCCGGCGCGACGGCAATCACGCCCAACCGCAAGGAACTCGGCGAGGCGGTCGGCCGCGCAGTGTTTGCCGATGACGAGATCGAGGCGGCGGCGCGCCAGCTGATTTCGGCGCACGGTTTCGATTTCGTCGTCGCGACGCGCAGCGAAAAGGGCATGAGCGTCGTCGGTGCGGACGACGCCCGCCATATCGCCACGCAGGCGCGCGAAGTGTTCGACGTTTCGGGCGCCGGCGACACGGTAATCGCGACCTTCGCGCTGGCTCTTGCAGCAGGGGCTGATCGTGTCATGGCCGGATCGATCGCCAACGCCGCCGGCGGCGTCGTCGTCGGCAAGCGCGGCACCGCGCGGCTGACGATCGAGGAACTCACCGGTGCGCTGTTTCGCTCGCATGGTCCGGTCGCCCACAAGGACGCGATCCTCGATGCCGCGGCCGCGGCGCGGCTGGCGGCTGCGTGGAAGGACGAGGGCTTGAGCGTCGGTTTCACCAATGGCTGTTTCGATATCCTGCATGCCGGCCATGTCAGCCTGTTGCATGCGGCGCGCAGCCAGTGCGACCGGCTGGTGCTCGGTCTCAACAGCGATGCCTCGGTGCGCCGGCTGAAAGGGCCGGGGCGCCCGGTCAACGACCAGCATGACAGGGCCTGCGTCCTTGCAGCACTTGCCTCGGTCGACGCCGTCGTCATCTTCGAGGAGGATACGCCGCTTTCACTGATCGAGGCGCTGAGCCCGGACATACTGGTCAAGGGCGCCGACTATACTGTCGATCAGGTGGTTGGCGCCGATGTCGTGCAGAAGGCCGGCGGGCGCGTCGTGCTGGTCGATCTCGTCGCCGGCAAGAGCACGACCGGCACCATCGGCAGATTGCGCGCCGGGAACTGAGGGTTTCATGTTCGAACTGAACGATTACCTGGCCCGCTCGGCGGCCGCGATTTCGGCGATGGTCGAGCGCGACCTGACCAGCGAGATGGAGCGGGCGGTCAGCGCCGTCGTCGCCGCGCTTTCGCAGGGCAAGGCCCTGCTGATCGCAGGCAATGGCGGCTCGGCCAGCGACGCCATCCATATCGCCGGCGAGCTGGTCGGCCGCTTCCTCAGGGAGCGCAAGGCCTATAACGTCATCGCGCTGCCGGCCAACGCGGCGGTGCTGACCGCCTGGGGCAATGATTACGGCTTCGACACGGTGTTTGCGCGCCAGGTTGAGGCGCATGGTTCGGCAGGCGCCGTGCTGCTCGCCATCTCGACCAGCGGCAATTCGCCAAGCATCCTCGCCGCCGCCCAGCAAGCGCGCATGATGGGCATGACGGTGGTCAGCCTGACCGGCGACACCGGCGGCAAGCTGAAGCCGCTCTCCGACATCCTGCTCAACGTACCCTCGACCTCGACGCCGATCATCCAGCAGGGGCATTTGTGCCTTTACCACCATCTCTGCGAACTGGTCGAAACGCGCCTCTGCGACGCAGGGTGATTGCGCCAGGCCGGTAGAGGCCGTCAATTGTCAACGGGGAGAAGTAGCCGCAACGCTGGCGACCCCTCTCCCCGTCCTTCACGGGGAAGGTAAGGTGAGGCCAGCGCCAGTCTGTATTATTTGACGCATAGCCACATTTTGTTCTTGCTTTGTGCCGGCAGCTATGCTACTAATTCAACTACGGTGATGATTCCCACCGACGATCCGCCCGCCGAGGCGGGTTTTTTGTTTCCGGGTTTTGTTTCTCCGGGGCTTTGCCTGGTCTCAAGCCGAAAACGCCACCAACCCTTCGTCCTTGACCCGGCGGATGGTCAGCGCGGTTCGCACCGTATCGACATTGGGGGCCGAGGCCAGTTCCTCGATGACGAAGGTCTGGAAGGTGCCGAGATCGCTCGCCACGCAGTGCAGCAGGAAATCGGATTCGCCCGACACCATCCAGGCATCGCGCACGATCGGCCAGCCGCGGGTGCGCTCGGCGAAGGTCTTGAGCTCGGCGTCGGCCTGGTGATGTAGGCCGATCAGGCAGAAGGCGACGACGTCGAGGCCGAGTGCCGGAGCGTTGAGCAGGGCACGGTAGCCGCGGATGATGCCGGCCTCTTCCAGCCGCCGGACGCGGCGCAGGCACGGCGGCGCCGAAATGCCGACGCGGCTCGACAGTTCGACATTGGTCATGCGTCCGTCCTGCTGAAGCTCGCGCAGGATCTTCCAGTCGATGGCATCGAGATCGGCCTTGATCGGCATGGCGGCTTCCGTGGTGACGCGAAAGAATCTTTCGCGACTTTGTAGTTAAACGACTTTGCTGTCTATTCCATCCGCTGGATCGAGGATTTTCGCAGCATCTTGCTGCGGTTGCTTGTCGCCGTCGCCGGCGCCGAAGCTTTCCGGGGACGAACGGCAACTTGCCTTGCTGGCGTCGCAGGCAACACTTACATTACGCGCAACAATCGACGAGAGTTCATGCCACAATCCATGGCTGCTCCCCGCAGAGGCTTTTCATGATCACCAAGCACGCGCCTGTTCTCATCATCGGCTCCGGC
This sequence comes from Mesorhizobium sp. M0904, assembly GCF_040319475.1. Lineage (NCBI taxonomy): Bacteria > Pseudomonadati > Pseudomonadota > Alphaproteobacteria > Hyphomicrobiales > Phyllobacteriaceae > Mesorhizobium > Mesorhizobium sp. M0904. The sequence continues at coordinate 104,603 of NZ_JAMYOC010000018.1, forward strand.
CCCGCCGGCTATACGGCGGCAATCTATGCCGCCCGCGCCATGCTCAAGCCAATGCTGGTCGCCGGCCTGCAGCAGGGCGGGCAACTGATGATCACCACCGACGTCGAAAACTATCCGGGCTTCGCCGAACCGATCCAGGGTCCATGGCTGATGAGCGAAATGCTCAGGCAGGCCGAGCATGTCGGCACCGACATCGTCAACGACATCATCACCGAGGTCGACCTGAACGTGCGGCCGTTCCGCGCCAAGGGCGATTCCGGCACGATCTATACCGCCGACGCGCTGATCATCGCCACCGGCGCGCAGGCGAAATGGCTGGGCATTCCGAGCGAACAGACCTTCATGGGTTTTGGCGTCTCCGCCTGCGCCACCTGCGACGGCTTCTTCTATCGCGGCAAGGATGTCGCGGTGATCGGCGGCGGCAATTCGGCTGTGGAGGAAGCGCTCTATCTCTCCAACCTGGCCAAGAGCGTCACCGTTATCCACAGGCGCAGCGATTTCCGCGCCGAGCGCATCCTGCGCGAGCGGCTGCTGCAGAAAGACAATGTCCGCATCATCTGGGACACGGTGGTCGACGAGATCACCGGCAGGCCCGGCAAGGCGCCGCTGCCGCCGTCGGTCGAAGGGCTGAAGCTGCGCAACGTGGTGACCGGGCAGGAGATGCATCTGGTGGTCGACGGCGTGTTCGTGGCGATCGGCCACGCGCCGGCGGTCGAGCTGTTTGCCGGCAAGCTGAAGCAGAAGCCGAACGGCTATCTGTGGACGGCGCCGGATTCGACCCGCACCGATATGCCGGGTGTGTTCGCCGCCGGCGATGTGACCGACGACATCTACCGCCAGGCGGTGACGGCGGCCGGTCTCGGCTGCATGGCCGCGCTCGAGGCGGAAAAATATTTGGCGGGGATCGAGGTTCACCGCGAAGCGGCGGAGTGATTGTTGAACAAGCGGCTGAGACAAGCCGCGCAAAAGCCTGATTTTTCATTCAGACGCCAAAACAGGCGGACGCCAGAAAACAGGACGAGGGGAAATCATGGCGTTGGATTGGGACAAGCTACGCGTGTTTCACGCCGCGGCGGAAGCGGGGTCGTTCACCCATGCCGCGGAAACACTGCATTTGTCGCAATCGGCGATCTCGCGGCAGGTCAGCGCGCTCGAGCATGACGTCGGCGTGCCGCTGTTCAATCGCCATGCCCGCGGCCTGGTGCTGACCGAGCAGGGCGAGATGCTGTTCCGCACGGCACACGACGTGCTGATGAAGCTCGAAACCATCAAATCACGATTGACCGAAACCAAGGACCGGCCCTCCGGCGTGCTCAGGGTGACGACCACGGTCGGCCTCGGCGCCGGCTGGCTGACCGAGCGCGTGCAGGAATTCATCGAGCTCTATCCCGAGGTCAGCCTGCAGCTCATCCTGGCCAATGAGGAGCTCGATCTCACCATGCGCCAGGCCGACTGCGCCATCAGGCTGCGCCAGCCGCAGCAGCCGGACCTCATCCAGCGCCGCCTGTTCACCGTGCATTTCCATCTCTACGCGGCGCCCTCCTATGTGAACAAATACGGCAAGCCGAATTCGATCGCCGAGCTGAAGGCCCATCGCATCGTCACCTTCGGCGTGCCGGTGCCGGCGCATCTGTCGGAACTGAACTGGCTGGAGACGGTCGGCGATTTCGAAGGTGGGCAAAGGGTGCCGACGCTGCAGATCAACGACATCCTGTCGATCAAGCGAGCGGTGCAGGGCGGCGCCGGCATCGCCATGCTGCCGGATTATGTGGTCAGCAAGGATTCCGGGCTGGTGCAGTTGTTGCCCGAAACCGAAGTGCCGTCCTTCGATACCTATTTCGCCTATCCCGACGCGATGAAGAACCAGGCGAAGCTGCATGTCTTCCGCGATTTCATCATCGCCAAGGCGCGCAGCTGGTCGTTTTAGTTACCAGTGCCGCTCGTCGACTTCTGAGCAACGTCGGGCGATGGCGAAGGCTTCGGCGAATTCGTCCTTCTTCCCGTCACTATACGTGGAGAAGATGGCGGCAGCCAGAGAAGGGGCAGCGCCAGCCTTCGTCGCACTTGCCCTTCGATGGGCAGTCCTGATGCCCCCCCATCGCCCTGCCGGGCACTTCTCCCCGTATGGTGACGGGGAGAAAGGAGCTGTCTCACCGGTTTCGCCAATTGTCGGCGTCCAGAAATTAGCCGCGCCAAGGCGTCAGCCGGGGCAGCCAGCCTGGTACGGCCCGGCGGTAGGCTTCGTATTCGGCGCCGTAGCGGCGGGCAAGCGTCGGTTCCTCATATAGTTTTACGAAGGAGATCATGGCGGCCGCGGCGATGACTAGATAGGCGGCGACCGTCCCGCTCGAAAACAGCAGTGCCTGGCCGAGGACGATCGACAGCACGGCGACGTACATCGGGTTGCGGACATGGCGATAGATGCCGCCGACGACCAGCCTCTCGGTCGGCGCGACCGGGGCTGGCGTACCCAGGCCCTCCAGAGCAAAACGGGCAAAGGCGTGCAGCAGCACGATTGTGCCGGCCACAATCAGCAGCCAGCCCACAGGAACGAAACCGAGCAGTCTCGACCAGGGCAGGCGATAGCGATCGGTCAGCAGCCAAGGCAGCAGTCCGGCGACCACGCCGGGCGCTGCCGCAAGGAAGATGACGCTGCCGGCGATCGCCGAAGTGGCTCGCATATAGCTCTCCTTACGGGCGCGGCCTTGAACGGTCTCCTGCAAAGCGCTTCAGGTCTTGTCCGGCATGTAACTCAAACCACTACACCCTCAGGTCAAGCTCGATGGCGGGCTTTTTGGGCGGCATGCACCAGCAAGGTCTGGCTGCCGAAAAAACAAACGCGTGCTGCACGATTCCACGTCATCCTGCGTTTTTCGACTTTCCGAGCAGGAATCGCTGCTGATTCGCGGCCGCGGATCGATTTTTGCCTTGCCGCAGGCTGTATTTCAGCGATTCAACTGGTCCTATTGCGCTTCGGGACGGATTAGACCACAGCCGGCGCCTTTTTGCATGTGAGTGTTGCAAAATAGATGCTTGTTTCTTGGGCATGAAGAGCACATATATAGATCATCTCCTGAGCGCGTTCTCCTCCCATTAGCGCTCTCGAGTGTTCCCCTCTGGAGGTTAGCCTTAACAGGCACTTCCAATCAAACTCAGCCGGGTCTTCATTGATCCGGCTTTTTTGTTGCCCGAAACCAACACTTCGCCGGAAAATCGGCCGGAACTGGCGCGTAACAGTGACATGTAACCTCGGGTAACATGCGTTGGCACGCTAAATCGGGTAAGCAGAGCATAGGACGCGGTGTGGCTCGTCCGGGGGATGGGGGCATCACTCGGACGACCCGGGCTCAGGCAGCTACCGCGTCCGAACCTTCCTCCGCCTCCAGACACCGGCGGCAAGCATGCGGCGGACCTGCCGTTTCGCCTCCCACGAAGACGGTCCGCAACGAAACGGCGCCCGAATGATCCGGGCGCCGTTTCCTTGTGTGCATCCTTGTGCTCTGGCCGCCGCAAGCTGCTGTTTCAGGCGGCCTTGCCGTTGGCGTTCAGCGCTTCGTCGGCCAACCGCCCGGTGAGTTCGGCCATGTGGTCGAAGACGGCCCGATAGCTGGCGACACCAGCCGTGGCCGAGCGCAGCTCGATGATGAGGTCGCCGATCTCGGCCTGCGGCATGGTCGCCTCGACCACGTCCCATCCCGGCCAGTCGGGCCGCGCGTCGTAGCCGAGGATCTGGCCGCGCCGCTGCGGGATCAGCGCGATGATCTTCGACGTCGCATCCGACGGCGTGACGATCTCGACCTTCATCACCGGTTCGAGCAGCACCGGCGAGCAGGCGGCCATGCCTTCCTTCATCGCCAGCTTCGCCGCCATCTGGAAGGCCATGTCGGAGGAATCCACCGCATGGTAGGAGCCGTCGGAAAGGTTGACGGCAACGTCGACGACCGGAAAGCCGAGCGGGCCGGATTTCAGGTAATCGCGCACGCCGGTCTCGACCGACTGGATGTACGTCTTCGGCACGACGCCGCCGGTGATCGTATCGGTGAACTGGAAACCTGACCCGCGCGGCAGCGGCTTGATCTCCAGCACTACGTCGCCGAACTGGCCGTGGCCGCCCGATTGTTTCTTGTGGCGGCCGCGCTGCTGCGTCGCTTTTCGGATCGTCTCCCGATAGGGCACGGCCGGCGCATGGCCTTCAACCGGGATCTGGTTCTTGCCTTCCAGCCGCTCGCGCACGACGCGCAGATGCATCTCGCCATGACCGGACAGCACGGTTTCGGCTGAATCCTGGTTGTGATGCAGACTGAGCGAGGGATCTTCCTCGGCCAGGCGCTGGATGGCCGCCGACATCTTGACCTCGTCCTTGCGCTCTTTCGGCCGCAGCGCGAAGGCGAAGACCGGTTGCGGCGGGGTCAGCGTGACCAGCGGCTTGATGCCGCCCTTGGTCGAGCTCAGCGTCTGGCCGGTCCTGACGGCGTCCAGCTTGCCGAGCGCCACCATGTCGCCGGCCTTGGCCGACGTCAGCTTGACCTGGTCCTTGCCGAGCATCTTGTAGATGCCGGAGACCTTTGCCGTCTCGCCGCTGGGAAGGAACAGCTCGGCGGCGTCGGCGACCTGACCGGACAGGATGCGCGAGACCGACAGCTTGCCGCCATGCGCGGTGTGGATGGTCTTCATCACCTGGACCACGGTGGCATTGCCGTCGGGAGCGCCGAGACGCTGGCGCGTCGCCGCGATATCGGGTGCGTCGTGACGGATCGCCTTCAACAGGCGCAGCACACCGTTGCCCTTCTCGGCGGTGCCGATCAGCACCGGGGTCACCGTGCCGTCGCGCAGATCCGCGGCGAGGTCATCGAAGATCGCGTCCTTTGGCGGTTCGATCTCGTCCAGCAATTGCTCCATCAGGCGGTCGTCATGGTCGGCGAGCGTCTCCAGCATGGAAAAGCGCGCCTCGAGCTCGCGCGCCTTGTCGTCGCTCGGGATCTGGGCGACCTCGCTCTCGGCATATTCGCGATAGATGTAGGCACGCTCCAGAGCGAGGTCGATCGAGCCGATGACGACGCCGTCCTTGCGCAGCGGGATCTGGCGCAGCAGCAATGGCACCGAGCTTGCCGGCTGCAGCATCTTCAGCGTGTCGCGCACGCCTGATATCGCCTTGTCGACCTTGTTCAGGAACAGCATACGCGGCACGCCGAGATCGTCGAGCTTGCGCATGATCAGCTGCAGGGCAGGGATCTTCTTCTCGTCAGCCTCGGCGACGACCACGGCGACGTCGCAGGCAGCCAGCACCGGCTCGGCTTCGAAGGAGAATTCGATGGAGCCGGGACAATCGACGAAGGTGAACGGCTCGCCCATGAAATCGGTTGTGGCGAAGGTCGCCTCGACGCTCATGCCGTGAGCGCGCGCTTCGGGCGAATGATCGGAAACGGTATTTCCGGACGAAACGGGATTCTGGCGGGGGATGGCGCCCGTACGGGCGAGTATGGCTTCGAGAAGTGTCGTCTTACCGCTTGCGAAGGGACCGACTATGGCAATGCATTTCGGTCCCGTGCGTCGTCCTCCGGCGCGAGTACCCATGGCTGACCTCCACTCAGGCGTTTCCCTGTGAGCGGCGGCCGGCCTGTCGGCCGTCGCGGGCGAGGCTTTTTTCAATTTGCCACCTACCCAAAGGGCATCGTCCCACGGGCAGGCCGGGAGGGCAAGGGATTTGAGGTTGAAGGGATTTGAAGTTGGGGCCGGTTCAGCCGGTGCCGGTTCGGCGCGACGCCAGTGGCGTTGCCTCGACGCGCTGTACTGCCACCGTCTCGGCAAAGCGCGCGAGCAACGGATTGAACAGGTCCGCACGCTCCCAGAAAGGCGCATGCCCGGCGCCGGGAATGATGTGGCAACGCTCCCACAGGGAGCCGTAGGCGAGCGTTTCAAAATAGCTGAGCCGGACGAACGGGTCGTTCTCGCCATTGACGACGGCGACCGGAAACGCGGCCTGCTCGATCACCTGTCTCTGGTCGGCGCCCTTGCCGGTGAGCATGCCGCGCGTCACCGCGGCGCGAAGCCGGCCGTCGGTGCGCAGGATGGTTTTGCGAAAGGACGGGTCGGCGGTGTCGCCGAAACACAGCGTTTCGAAGCGCTCGGCATCGCGTTCGGAATACGTCTTTTTGGACGCCAGCAGCATGTCCCAATGCGCGTGGAAGCCGCGCAGCATGCCGAAAGGACCCTTCGATACCGGCGGCGCGCCGGTCAGCATCAGCCCGCCGACGGCGCGGTGAAAACTCGCGAGCTCGATTGCCACGTGCCCGCCAAGAGACCAGCCGAAGACAACGGCGCGACCGATGCCCAAGGCATCGAGGAGCTGAGCCGCCGATTGGGCAAGGCCGGCGATGGTATAGTCCGTCGCCGGATCGCGGGCGTCCGACGATTCGCCATGGCCGGGCAGGTCGAAGGCAATCAGCCGATGGGCGGCAGCCAACGGGCTGTCGAACTGGCGGGCGAATACGGTGCGCGAACTGCCCGAGCCGTGGATCAGGACAAGCGGGATGCCGGGTCCCGACGACTGGCTGAGGCGCAAATCCGCTTGCGGCGTGCGGATCGTGCGGTGGGAAACGGCCATATCCGGTTGGACCTTCGAATTGTCTCGAGGTCAACATCGCATGCCGAGGTCACCATGTTGTTTAGAACGGTGGTTAAAAAATGATTTCTCGGTTTCTGCCGGGTATGATGGCCGAATCCACCACAGCTAACCCCCGGAGCCTGATGATGGAATCCACGCTCGACCTTCTCCTCTCGATCAGCAGCATCGCGACGCTCGGCCAATATGCCTGGTCGATGCGCGGGCATTTCCAGTCGCCGAGCATGTCTCAAGGCGCCATGATCATTTCGGCCGTCGTGGTCGGCACGGCGCTGTTCTTTCTGGCGCTGCTGTGGATCGAGCGGCAACCGGTTGCAGCGAAGATCGGCGGGTTTGCCGTCGAACTGGCAAGCTCGGCGCTGTTCTGGTGGGCGATCTCGGTTTCGCGCAAGGCGCGGCTGCGTTTCGCGTTTGATCCGGACAATCCCGACAGCCTGGTGACCGAAGGCCCTTATAGTTATGTCCGTCATCCGTTCTACACATCCTACATCATCTTCTGGATCGGATGGGGTATCGCGACCTGGTCGGTGTGGGCGGTCGTGCCGGTCGCCGGCATCGTTGCGATCTATGTGATCGCGGCCTTGGACGAAGAGCGAAAATTTTCACGTACAAGGTTGGCCGGTGCCTACCAGGCCTATAGCGGACGTGCCGGCCTGTTCTGGCCGCGTTTTGCCCGCAGCCGGCAGGAGATGCAGCCGGCATCGGACGAAAGTGGTAGTCTCTAAGACACTGGATTGGATCGAGGATTTTGCGACGATGAAGATTATTGGCTGCGGCAGCGTGCCGACGATTGTTGCGCCGGAAAAATACTTCACTGGCCGGGTTTTGCAGACGCCGATCATCGAGAAGGAGGCACCGGCGCGGCTACGCGCCACGCTGGTCAGTTTCGAGCCCGGCGCCCGCACCCACTGGCACACGCATCCGCTCGGCCAGACGCTCTACGTCACCTCCGGCGCCGGTCTCGCGCAAAGCTGGGGCGGGCCGATCCAGGAGATCAGGGCCGGCGACGTCATCTCCTTTGCGGCCGGCGAAAAGCACTGGCACGGCGCCGCGCCGAAATCGGCGATGACGCACATCGCCATGCAGGAGGCGCTGGAGGGCGTGCATGCCGACTGGCTGGAGAAGGTCAGCGACGAGCAGTATGGCGGCTGAAACGTCTCAGACCAGCGCGGCGGTGAAGCGCTGGATGCGCGTGCAGGCTTCTTCGAGCAGAGCCTCCGACGTGGCGTAGGAGATGCGGAAGTTCGGGCCGAGGCCAAAGGCCGAGCCGAAAACAACCGCCACGCCCTCGGCCTCGAGCAGTTCCGAGCAAAAGGTTTCGTCGCTGTCGATCACCTTGCCGCTCTTGGTCCTCTTGCCGATCAGCTGGGCACAGGAGGGATAGACGTAGAACGCACCCTCCGGCGATGGGCAGGTGATGCCGCGCGCCTGGTTGAGCATCGAGACGACGAGATCGCGCCGGCCCTGGAAGATCGCCTTGTTCTTCGGGATGAAATCCTGCGGCCCGTTCAGCGCCTCAACCGCCGCCCATTGGGCGATGGTGCAGGCGCCGGAGGTCTGCTGGCCCTGGATCATGTCCATCGCCTTGATCAGCGGCACCGGGCCTGCCGCATAGCCGATGCGCCAGCCGGTCATGGCATAGGCTTTCGACACGCCGTTCATGGTCAGCGTGCGCTCATAGAGCTTAGGCTCGACCTCGGCGATGGTCTTGAAGACGAAGTCGCCATAGGTCAGGTGCTCGTACATGTCGTCGGTCAGCACCCAGACATGGGGATGCTTCAACAGTACGTCGGCCAGGCTCTTGAGCTCCGCTTCGGTATAGGCGGCGCCCGAAGGGTTCGACGGCGAGTTCATCAACAGCCATTTGGTGCGCGGCGTGATCGCCTTTTCCAGCACGGCCGCCGTCAACTTGAAGCCGTTGTCGATCGAGGTGTCGGCAAAGGTCGAGGTGCCGCCGCAGATCGCCACCATTTCGGGATAGCTCACCCAGTATGGCCGCGGGATGATCACCTCGTCGCCGGGATTCAGCGTCGCCATGAAGGCGTTGAACAGGATCTGCTTGCCGCCGGTGCCGACGATGGTCTGCTCCGGTCGATAGTCAAGATTGTTCTCGCGCTTGAATTTTTTCGCGATCGCCTCGCGCAGCGGCACGATGCCGGAGACCGGCGGATATTTAGTTTCGCCGCGGCGGATGGCCTCGATCGCGGCGCTCTTGATGTTGTCGGGGGTGTCGAAGTCCGGCTCGCCGGCGCCCAGCCCGATCACGTCGCGGCCGGCGTTTTTCAGCTCGCGCGCCTTCTGCGTCACCGCGATGGTCGCGGAAGGCTTTACGCGGGAAAGGGCGTCGGCAAGAAAGGCCATGACAGATATCTCCAGGAAGGACCGGCGCGGCGAAGGCGCCGCGGCGCCTCTCATGTCGCATCATCTGGTCAAGCGCAAGCCCAGCGCAGGCATTGTCGAATGAGCCAGCGCGCAATGCTGGCAACAATAAATTCATCAACGATCGGTAAAAGCTTGAACGGCAGGGACCGTAGCCGGTCCGCCTGTCTCGCATAGCGAGGAACCGTGACGCGCAGCATCGAGCTTGCCCATATCGTCCGCCATGATGACGGCACCGCCAGCGGTGTCTGGGGGGTCTATACGCTGCAAAGCGCTTTCCAGCCGATCTTCGCCTTCAACAAGGGCAAGCTTTCCGTCGTCGCGTTCGAGGGGCTGATCCGGCCGTTCCGCGAAGGCGAGCCGCAGCCGCCAATGAGTTTCTTCAACAGCTGTCCGGCGGTCGACCGCCTGCACATCGAGGCGCTGACACGGACGCTGCACCTTCTGAACGCCGGCGCCTGCCTGCCGCGAGACGCCTCAATCTTCATCAACTTCGATCCATCGGTGTTCACCGATCGCAGCATCGCCGACAAGGCGCTGCGCGACATGCGGCTGGTGCTGCACGAGGCCGACATCGATCCGCGCCGCGTCGTCTGCGAGGTCACCGAGCAGAAATCGGCGTCGCAGGAAACGCTCTACAATTTCGTCGAGGCGCTCAGGGGCAATGGTTTGCGCATTGCGGTCGACGATTACGGCGCCGACGAATCCGACATCAATCGCATCAAGGAACTCAGGCCAGACATCGTCAAGTTCGACGCCGACTGGATCATGACGCTGATGGAGTCCGGTGCCGGCTTCGCCTTGCTGACCGCCATGGTGACAAGCTTCGAAGAGCAAGGCATCCGAACGGTATTCGAGGGCATCGAGACGGGCTGGCAGCTCGAGCTTGCCGAAAAGTCGGGCGCCTCGATGGTGCAGGGCTATGTGCTGGCGCGCCCCGAGCTTGCGCCAACCAGCTTCCACGTCTTCGACAAGAGCGGGCAGGCGGCCGCGGTGCCGGCCGATGCTGAGAAGGTTTCTGCGGCCGTTTCGCCATCGCGGCGGCCGATGCGGGCCTTTGGCCGCAGGGTGACATCGTGACCGGGCGGGCCGACATGCGGCGCAAGGTCGGCGAGGCGATCTTTGCCGACGAGGTCGGCATCGAATATGGCGTCTACGGCGCATTCCGGCTGAGGAGCGCCTACCAGCCGGTCTTCGCGCCGCGCGGCAGGTTTCTCGCCGCCGTCGCGGTCGAGGGACTGATCGAGCCGCATCGTGCAGGCAGGCCGGTGGCGCCGCAAATCTTCTTCGAAGGTGTGCCGGCAGAGGATCGGCTGTTTGTCGAAACCATGTGTCGGGTGCTGCATTTGCGCAACTTCCGCAACATCGGCGTCGACGGGCTCGACCTGTTCTTCAACTACAATCCGCTGATCAACGATGACCCCGCACGGGCGCTGGCCGAAATCAGGCTGATGACCAGGCATCTGGCGGATTTCGGCCTGCATCCCGGCATGCTGGTCTGCGAGATCACCGAGCAGGCTGCCGGCGACAAGGTGCTTGTCAGCCTGGCGCGCGAGATGCGGCGCGACGGCGTCCGCATTGCCATCGACGATTTCGGCACCGGGCATTCTACCGAAGAAAGGGTCGCCCTCGTGCAGCCCGACATCGTCAAGATCGACGGCACCTGGTTCGCCGAATTCTGCCGCCATGCCGCCGCCGAGCGGTTTTTCCGGCCGCTGGTTTCGACCCTGCACGACCGTGGCGCCAAGGTGCTGGTCGAAGGCATCGAGAACGCCACGCATCTGCGCGTCGCGCTGGATGGCGGCGTCGACCTGCTGCAGGGCTTTTATCTTGCCCGGCCGGCGCTGGCCGGAACGCTGTTCGACGAGGAGCCGCTGTCGATCGACAGGCTGCTTGGCAGGGACAGCAACGTCATCCCCCTGTTCGGCTAGGATATGCCGATACTCAAGTGATGCCGGCCTGCGAACGGGGGGTCCTGCGCTTCCGGTGCTCACGTACCCAAAAAGTACGCTCCGCTCCGGTTCTCGGAACCCGCCCTTCTCGGCTCGGCCTGACTTGAATCTCGACATATCCTGAAATGCATCAGCGGCGCTGATGGTTACGCCAAAACAAATCACTGGATGAAGCCGCCGCTGCCGCGATAGAGGCTGGATCAAGCCCTGCGAGGGGTGGTTGCGAGCAAGGGGAGCGCCGATGATACTCTATGGAATGATCGACAGCGGCAATTGCTACAAGCCGCGCCTTTTGATGGCCAAGCTCGGCATCCCTTTCACCAATGTCGAGGTCAGCTCGCATACCGGCGAGACGCGCAAGCCCGACTATGTCGCGAAAAACCCGAACGCCATGGTGCCGCTGCTTGAACTCGACGACGGCCGGCGGCTGGCCGAATCCAACGCCATCCTGCTCTACCTCGCCGAAGGCACGCGGTTCCTGCCGGCGGACAGATACGAACGCGCGCTGGCCTATCAGTGGCTGTTCTTCGAGCAATACAGCCACGAGCCTTATCTCGCGGTGCGCAGAGCGCTGCTCACCTTTCCAGAACGCGCGAAAGACGCGACGCCCGAGCGGCTGGCGCTGACGCTGGAGCGCGGCAACAAGGCGCTCGGCGTCATGGACAAGCACCTGGCCGGGAGCAGCTTCTTCGCCGGCAATGCGCTCAGCGTCGCCGACATTGCGCTCTATGCCTATACGCATACGGCCGAGACGGGTGGGTTTCAGCTCGACGCCTATCCGGCGGTCGCGGCCTGGCTAAAAAGGGTCGAGGCCGATCCGGGGCATGTGCCGCTGGAGTGGTTGCCTTAGTTCTGTCCTCACGCTGCCGCCGCTTCGCGGCTCGCTCCGGACGGGGCGCGCCAAAAGGCGCGACGCCCGGTCGGGCTTGCGGCCTTCGGCCGGTGGCGTGAAATCCGGATAGTACTATTTCAGCAGGCGGTCATATTCGGAATGGGGGCCGATCCAGAACCAGACCACGTCGTCGTGGTCGCGAACAGATCAACCCGCGCCGACCAGTAGCGGCCGACCTGTTTGAAATGCAGCGATGGGTGGAACGGGTCGGAACTCAGTTTGGCGAAACGTCTGTTCGCCTTTGCTCAACGAGGGCAGTTTTGCGTAAGCCTCCCAAAACGAGGGAGTGGCAAAATGATTTACAGAGGCCGGGTCCGGCCGGCGCGATGATCAGCCAAGGCCTGCTCGGCAAGCTTGTCCAGCCTGCCGCCCTTGGCGTCGGCTTCGATCTGCCGGTCCCACATGTCGGCCTGCAGCGCCTCGAACCATGCGGCAAACGCTCTCAGCTCTTCGGGGCTTAGTTCGGCAACGGATTTCTCAATCTGTTCAAGCTTGCTCATGAATTAATAGTACCACATTGGCCCAAAAACACCACGAAGGGGGACTATAGGCCCAAGGCAGCGGTTCACTGGAATCCAGACAGCAAAAAGGCGGGACAAAATCCCGCCTTCCCATGCTTGGTAGCCTGATCGGGAGCGTTTTGGCCGAGCCGGCAGCAATCTGCTGCTTCGGCTTGTCGGGGTCTTTCGCTCCGGCGCGCTTCTCGCGCGACCGCCAGTACATCCGTGACTTGCCGCGCGCCCCGGGCTATCGCCCGGCGCACGCCATTCGCAAAATCAGGCTGCCTTGCTCAGAGATCCAGCGGACGACTTGCCAGTGCGGCGGTCCTGCTCGATCTCGAAGTTGATCTTCTGGCCTTCGACCAGGGTCGACAGTCCAGCACGCTCGACTGCGGAGATGTGAACGAAAACGTCCGCGCCGCCGCTGTCAGGCTGAATGAAGCCGAAACCCTTGGTGGAATTAAACCACTTGACCGTACCTGTTGCCATTTCGATAGTCCTTTACGTTTGCTTTAGTTTGACTGGACCGAAACCCAGCCGGTTTGTATCGAGATTTTGGAGATAGAACGTCAGCAAACGCGAATATCGCGAGGCCCGGATCGATCGGCCGAAATATCAATGGACCGCATATAGTATGCCTTCGCGCAAAAAACAAGACGGGGCGGAAAATGGCGCGGCGGCAACGCTGCCCAACGGCCGCCCCAATCGCGTGAGAGCGTCGTCGTTGCGCGCCTGACGCGGGAGGATCGCGCCGGCTTCGGGCGCGACCGGGTTTTGGGGAGAGGGACATGAAAATCGTTCTGCTTGCCGCTTGCCTGACGCTGGTGGCCGCCGAGGCGCAGGCGGTCTCGCGCTACGACCCGACCCGCATGAGCTGCGGCAAGGTGCAGGCGACGATCGCGCGCGAGGGCGCGGTCATCCTGCGCTACAGATCGGCGCGCGTGCCAGGCCTGGCGCTCTACGACCGCTATGTGCGGAGCCAGCAATTCTGCGACATCGGCGAGGTCAGGGCGCGGGCCTCGGTGCCGAGTGCCGATACGAATTCCTGCACCGTCTACAAATGCAAGCGGGTGGAAATCGACCGGCGCTTCCGCCGGCGCCTGCTTCCGGATTAGGCTGGTCGAGATGGTGCGCCGGGGTGCCGGCCTCAGCTGAATATCAGCACAGCTAAAACCCGAACGACACCTGCGCCGGGGGCGGCGGGCCGACGCGCACGCCTTCCATTGCCAGCATCTTTTCCTTGGTGGCCGAGCCGCCGGGCGCGGAAAATCCGCCGATCTTGCCGCCGGCGGCAAGGATGCGATGGCAAGGAATGACCAGCGGCACGGGGTTGGCGCCGAGCGCCGCGCCTGTCTCACGCGCCAGCCCGGCATGGCCGGCGCGTTTTGCCAGTTCGCCATAGGTGGTGGTTTCGCCGAAGGCGAGTTTTCGCGCCGCGTCATAGATCGCCAGGCGGAACTCGTCGACGCCGCTGAGATCGACCGGCACGCCGGAGAAATCGATATCCTCGCCGGCGGCATAGGCCTTGATCGAGGCGATCAACTCGGCAACCCATTGCGGTTCGGGCTTCGCTGCATGTTCGGCATCTGGGGCATGGCGCAGCAGCCGGCGCTCGACCGCGTCGCGGTTGCGCTGCGGCAGGCAGAGCCGGGTTAGCCCGGCTTCGCTCCAGGCGATACCCATGTAGCCGAGCACGGTTTCGAAGACCGCGTGGCCGGCGGTGGCATGAGAGGCGTCCATGGCGTGCTCCTTTCCGGAATCCTTCGAAGTACAAATCCAGAACAATATCGCATTTCCCGGCCCGGCTCGCCACCCGAAAACCACCGGGTACCGCGGATTGCCCGGGGAAAGATGCTGGTGTAAGGACTTCTTAACACCCGACGAACCGGACCCGAGCGCCGCTTGCCAGCAAAATTCCTCTTTCCCGTCCTAGCGGCGGTGTTGGCCGTGGCCGCTCTCAGCGGCTGCACCTCGACTTCGCCGGTGACCCCGGCCCCTGCCTTCACGGAAAACTCGGCCAACACCGATGCCGGCTTCACGCTGGCGCTGCCCGACACGGTTTCGGTGCTGCCGGAACCGTCCGGCGTCGCCCAGACAGCAGCACTGCCGGTCGAGCCGGCCGCCGCCTTTGCCGGGCCGACGCCGCTGGCGGCAACGACCCCGGCCGTCATGACCACCAATGCCCAGCCAGCTACCGCGGTGGCTGCCGTCGCCATGCCGGTCACCGGCCAGACTGCCGCCATGCCCGGCATTCAGCCGGTCGCCTACACGGTGCCGCAAAACCCGGCCGTTCTGGCCGCGATCGACCCGGCAGAGGCCCAGTCGAACGCCGGCGCCCGCAGCGAGATCGAACGGCTGATCGAGAAATATTCCGCGCTCTACGAGGTGCCGGTCGATCTGGTGCGCAGCGTCGTCAACCGCGAGAGCACCTTCAACCCGAAAGCCTACAATCACGGGCATTGGGGGCTGATGCAGATCAAGCACGCGACGGCGCGCGGCATGGGCTATGACGGGCCGGCGAGCGGCCTGTTCGACGCCGAGACCAACCTGAAATATGCAGTGAAATATCTGCGCGGCGCCTGGCTGGTGTCGGGCGGCAATCCCAAGCGCGCCGACCGGCTCTACCAGAGCGGCTATTATTACGACGCCAAGCGCAAGGGGATGCTGAGCGAAACCGGCCTCGGCAGCGACCGCCTGCGCCGCCGTATGCAGCCCGATGCCTGAGCCGCGCCCACCGGCGCCGAACGATATAAGACTGCGCAAGATCCTCGACGACACGCTTCTGGTGCCGCGCTGGCCGGAAGGTTTTTTCATGCGCGGCTTCGAAGCCGTCGATGCGCTCGCTTTGCATGCACTTTTGACCGCGGTGTTCGACGACGGCGCCGATGGGCCGTTCGACGAATGGTGGCCACGCATTTCGGGCGACGCGGAATTCGATCCCGCTTTGTGTTTCCTGGTCATCGACGGCAAGGGGCGGTTGGCGGGCGCGGCGCTCTGCTGGGCGACGGGGTTCGTCAAGGATCTTGCCGTTCATCCCGAGGCGCGCGGCAAGGGCATAGCCGAGGCGCTGATGCGCTACGCGTTTACGGTGTTTCAGGCAAGGGGTGCGGCGCATGTTGATCTCAAGACCAATACCGTCGAGAACGCGGCCGCGGTCAGGCTCTATCAGCGGCTGGGGATGATCGAGGTGGATTGGGCGGGGTGAGGAGCGCCGTTCGTCCTTTTTGAAGGCGGCAGCCCGGGTTCTTGTCGCCACGGCGCCTGCGCAAAAATGTCGGAACCGTTTCGCGCGATGCGTCCTTGGGAGGCAAGGCGCGTTGCCACGAACGGCGCGCCGCCAAAAAGCACGGCAGATGGAGATGACGATGATCAGCTTTCCCAATGAATCCCAGGAATATCGCGCCGCCCGCGAAAAACTGCTGCAGCAGGAGATCGAGCTGCGCCGCGCCATCGAGGATGTGGCGGTCGCCCGCCGCGCGCTGCCGACGGGCGGGCTGGTGCCGCAGGATTATGTGTTCGACGGGCTCGGCACGGACGGCAAGCCGGCCAGGATCAAGCTTTCGGAACTGTTTGCGCCGGGCAAGGACACGCTGATCGTCTATTCGATGATGTTTCCGCGCCATCCGCAGGAGACGCGCGACGTGGCGACGAGCGGCGGCACGGCGAAGCTGCCCAGACCGGACCAGCCTTGCCCGTCCTGCACGGCGCTGCTCGATCAGTTCGACGGCGCCATTGGCCACCTCGAGGCCGCCGGCTACAATTTCGCTGTCGTGGCCAAGACCGCGCTGGAAAACCTGCTGACGCTCGGCCGCGACCGCGGCTGGAAAAATATGCGGCTGGTCTCGTCGGCCGGCAACAGCTTCAAGCGCGACTATCACGCCGAGGCCGAGGATGGCGCGCAGCTCCCCGTGCTGTCGGTGTTCCACCGCGACGGCGACGGCATCCGCCACTTCTGGAGCTCCGAACTCGGCTTCGCGCCGCCCGAACCCGGCCAGGATCCGCGCGCCATAGGCACCTGCGAGATCCTGTGGAACCTCATGGATTTCACGCCGGAGGGCAGGGCGCAGAGCTGGCAGGAGCAGCTGCAGTATGGGGAAGGATGCTGCCACTAGCGTCGCTCGGCGCCGCCCTCATCTGCCTGCCGGCATCTTCTCCTCGTAGAGGGACGGGAGAAGGGGGCTGGCGGCAAACTCAGCTCACTTTCTTCAACTCTGGAGATTGGCGAAATGCGTGGCGACGGCAACCTTTCTCCCCGTCACTATACGGGGAGAAATGCCCGGCAGGACAATGAGGGGCGGCGCAGACCCTATGTGATTTGACGCTGCGGCGCGCTGACCTACCCTCTAATGCCGGAACCGAGGAGACGAGCGATGCTGTCACCTTTCATTCGGGGCGCCACGCTGGCAGCGGCGGTGATGCTTGCCGCCGGCACCGCAGCCTATGCCCATCACGGCTGGTCGTGGACGCAGGACGGGTTTTTCGAACTCAGGGGCAGGATCACGGCCATCTATATCGGCAACCCGCACGCCACGCTCGATGTTGACGCGAAGGGAGAGGCCTGGCGGGTGGAGATGGCGCCGCCGTCGCGCACGATCGCCGCCGGCTTCACCGAGGAGGTCGCCAAGGTCGGCGACGAGGTGACCGCGATCGGCCACCGCTCGCGCGACGAGAGCGAAAAGCGCATGAAGGCAGTGCGCGTCATCGTCGGCGGCAAGCCCTATGACGTCTATCCCGACCGCGTGCCGCCGGCCTGAATGGACGGGTTTTTCGCCGGCATCGAGCAACTCGCCTTGGTGCGGGGACTGAAGGCCTCCTTCGTGGCCTACCCCATCGTCAATGCGCTGCACATCATGTCGATCGGCGCGCTGCTGACCAGCGTCTGGCTCATGGACCTCAGGATCCTGGGCGCCTTCCGCTCGCTGCCGCAGGCGCCGTTCGTCGCGCTGCTGCGCCGGGTGGCCTTATGTGCGTTTGGTGGGGCGCTTGTCACCGGCGCGCTGCTGTTTTCCATCAGGGCGAGGGAGTATGCGGCGATGCCGATCTTCCTCGCCAAGATGGGGCTGATCCTGTTCGCTGGTGTCAACTTCCTCGTCTTCATGCGCCGGGCAAAGGGTGGTGGCGACCCGGCCGGTGGGGTCACGGCCGTGCTGGTTGTGCTGTCGCTGGTGTTGTGGACGTCCGTGCTGTTTGCGGGGCGGTTTATCGGGTTTCTCGGCTGAGGCGAGCGAGGCGCTGGCGTTCGCAACGTGCGAGATGGTTCGTGGCTCGAAACGCAGACCGAGGCGTGGCTGAAAGGCGCTGAAACATTGCCTCGAAGCGGCCGGCACCTCGTTGGAAAACATAGTCATGGTGCGCATCTACGCCGTCAATTCCGGCTTCTACAAACCATCAACCGCGTCTATGCGAAGTATTTTTCGACGAACTCGCCGGCGCGGAGTTTTGTGCCGGTGGCCTCGTGGCCGATGGAGTTTGATATCCAGATCGAGTGCGTGGCGGTGGCGTGAAGCGTCAACTTCTGCCCTTCCAGGATAATTTCCGCTTGTCTTTAAAGTAAAGTCGTCCCCAAATCCATCTGGGGATAGGGAGGGCGAGTCATGAACAAGCTGCCGAAAAAATTCGTCGCTTCAGCTTGTCGAAAATGAAGTGATCAAACGCGACACAATTGACGGCGACAAGGCGAAGGAAGCTGTAACCAGGATGCGCAAGGCTGCAAGCAAGTTGGAGAGAACAAAGAACAAAATCGTGAAGGAAGCCGTCGTCGATGTTGTGGATTAGCCTACGAAAGTACCAGACATTTTTATGGATCAGGCTGCCGCTGGCGATGTTCGTCGCTTTTATGGCGTTGCCTCAACCCGCCACTGCAAAATGCGCCGATATTCCCATGGCAGTGGTCGGTCCTATGACCGGCGATTGGGCGTACGACGGTGAGGAGATGCGGCGGGGCGCTCAACTTGCAGTAGACGACATTAATGCCAAGGGCGGGGTACGAGGATGCAAGATAGTACTCACCGTGCTCGATGATCAGTATACAACAGCCACCGCGATAGCCCTCGCCAAGAGATTGGCAAAAGAGGGGGTTCGCTTTGTTATCGGCCATTTCAACTCAGGCAGTTCTGTCCCTGCCGCGATGATCTATGCCAAGAACAACACTTTGATGGTCAGCCCCGCGTCGACAAATCCCGCTCTTACCGAATTCAAACTTTGGAATGTCATTCGCACGGTCGGTCGTGACGATGTTCAGGGGATGTTTGCCGGCGAGTATATGGCCGATCATTTCTCAGCACAAAATCTTGCCATCGTTAGCGATGGTACGCCCTATGGTGATGGCTTAGCGAACAAGGCAAGAAAAGCGCTGCGAGCAAAGGGACATCCTGAAAAGCTGGCCAAAAAGATCAAACCCGGCCAAGGCGATTTTGCAGACCTCATCAGCAAACTTAAATCGATGAAGATCGAAGTTCTCTTCTTCGCGGGGCTTGCCGATGATTTTGGTCCGCTCGTTCGCCAAACCAAGGAAGCTGGGCTGAAGGTTCAGTTCATCTCCGGAGATGGGGCTCTAGTTCACGATCTGCCCGGGAAAGCGGGGCCCGCCTTGGAAGGCGTGCTAATAGCATTTTCGCTTGAGGACCGGAGCAATCCCGCCGCAGCCGACGTTGTCGCGCGCTTTCGTTCTCAAGGATTCGAGCCGGCAGACTACACGCTGAAGTCCTATGCGGCAGTCCAAGTGGCGGCCAAGGGTATCGAAATGGCAGGTGGTCAGGCGCCAAGGGCTGTTGCGGCTTCTATAAAATCCGGCCAGCCAATTCCGACCGTGTTGGGGAACCTGACCTTCGACGCGAAGGGAGATCGAAATCAGCGTGACGTAACAATGTACGTCTGGAAAAGGCGGGGAGACGGCACACTCATGATGGATTTCCAATCCCCATAGCTTACGCAAAATACTCCTGCAGCGGCCGCACCTCTAGGCTCCCCGCCCGCAGCGCCGCAATCGCTTCCGCCACCGCAGCCGCGCCCGAAAGCGTCGTGTAATAGGGCACCTTTTGCATCAGCGTCGCTCTGCGCAGCGACTTCGAGTCCGAGACCGCCTTCTGGCCGTCCGTGGTGTTGAAGACGATCTGCACCTGGCGGTTGCGGATGGCGTCCTCGATGTGCGGGCGGCCTTCCAGCACCTTGTTGATTTTCTCTGCGGCGACGCCGTTCTCGGCGAGGAAGCGGGCGGTGCCGGAGGTGGCCAGCACCTTGAAACCCTGGCCGGCGAGGCGCTTCACCGCCGGCAGGATGCCCTTCTTATCCTCGTCGCGCACCGAGACGAACAGCGCGCCCGCGCGGGGGAGATCGACACCCGCCCCCAGCTGGCTCTTGGCGAAGGCGAGTGCGAAGTCGCGGTCGAGGCCCATGACCTCGCCAGTCGAGCGCATTTCCGGGCCGAGCAAGATGTCGACGCCGGGGAAGCGGGCGAAGGGGAATACCGCTTCCTTGACCGCGATGTGGCCGGGATTGCGGGGGTCGGGCATGGCGCCGTAATGGGCGAAGGCGTCTTCCAGGCTCTCGCCGGCCATGATGCGGGCGGCAATCTTGGCAATGGGACGGCCGATGGTCTTGGCGACGAAGGGCACGGTGCGCGACGCGCGCGGGTTGACCTCGAGCACATAGACCGTGCCGTCCTTGATCGCATATTGCACGTTCATCAGACCGCCGACATTGAGCGCGCGGGCAAGTGCTGCCGTCTGGCGCTCCAGCTCGTCGACAAGCTCCGAGGGCAGCGAGTGCACCGGCAGCGAGCAGGCACTGTCGCCCGAATGGATGCCGGCCTCCTCGATGTGCTCCAATATGCCCGAGACGTAGGTCGACTTTCCGTCGCAGAGACAGTCGACGTCGACCTCGATGGCGCCCGACAGATAGGTATCGAACAGCAGCGGGTTCTTGCCAAGCAGCGTGTTGATCTGGCCGGTCTTGTCGTTCGGGTATTTCTGCTTGATGTCTTCCGGCACCAGGCCGGGCACGGTGTCGAGCAGGTAGGATTGCAGCATGCTCTCGTCGTGGATGATCTGCATGGCGCGGCCACCCAGCACATAGGACGGGCGCACCACCAGCGGGAAGCCGAGCTCGCCGGCGACGAGGCGGGCCTGCTCGACGGAATAGGCGATGCCGTTCTTCGGCTGGCTGAGGCCGAGCTTGTGCAAGAGCTTCTGGAAGCGGTCGCGGTCCTCGGCCAGATCGATCATGTCGGGCGAAGTGCCGAGGATCGGGATGCCGGCCTTCTCCAGCGCATCGGCGAGCTTCAGCGGCGTCTGGCCGCCGAACTGGACGATGACGCCGACCAGCTCGCCCGAGGCCTGTTCGGTGCGCAGGATCTCCAACACATCCTCCGGCGTCAGCGGCTCGAAATAGAGCCGGTCGGAGGTGTCGTAGTCGGTCGAGACGGTCTCCGGGTTGCAGTTGATCATGATCGCCTCGAAGCCGGCGTCGCGCAGCGCAAAGGCCGCATGGCAGCAGCAATAGTCGAACTCGATGCCTTGGCCGATGCGGTTGGGGCCGCCGCCGAGGATGACGACCTTTTTGCGCGATGAGACCTGTGCCTCGTTGGCCAAGGCGCCGGCAAAGGGAACCTCATAGGTCGAATACATGTAGGCGGTGGGCGAGGCGAACTCGGCGGCACAGGTGTCGATGCGCTTGTAGACCGGATGAACGTCGAGCTTGTCGCGAATCTTCTGGACTTCTTCGACGTCTTTCCTGACCAGGGAGGCGAGGCGGGCGTCGGAGAAACCCATCGCCTTCAGCATGCGCAGATTGGCGGCGTCCTCAGGAATGCCGTGCTCGCGGATGCGATCCTCCATGGCGAGGATGCCGGCGATCTGCTCAAGGAACCACGGGTCGATCTTGCACATTGCGTGCACGTCTTCCAGCGAGGTGCCCATGCGGATCGCCTGCGCCACCATGCGCAGCCGGTCCGGTGTCGGCGTGCCCAATGCCGCGCGAATGGCGTTGCGGTCGTCGACGTGGCTGGCGGGCGCGCTGCCGTGGCCGATACCTGGGATCTCGATCTCGTCCAGACCGGTCAGGCCGGTTTCGAGCCCGCGCAAAGCCTTCTGCAGCGATTCCTGGAAGGTGCGACCGATGGCCATGACCTCGCCAACCGACTTCATCGAGGTGGTCAGCACCGGCTCGGCGCCGGGAAACTTCTCGAAAGCAAAGCGCGGGATCTTGGTGACGACATAATCGATGCTCGGCTCGAACGACGCCGGTGTCGCCCCGCCGGTGATGTCGTTCTCCAACTCGTCCAGCGTGTAGCCGACGGCGAGCTTGGCGGCGATCTTGGCGATCGGAAAACCGGTCGCCTTGGAGGCCAGCGCAGACGAACGCGAGACGCGCGGGTTCATCTCAATGACCACCAGACGGCCATCGGCCGGGTTGACGGCGAACTGCACGTTGGAGCCGCCGGTCTCGACGCCGATTTCGCGGAGCACCGCGATCGAGGCGTTGCGCATCATCTGGTATTCTTTGTCGGTCAAGGTCAGGGCAGGGGCGACGGTGATCGAATCGCCGGTGTGCACACCCATCGGGTCGATGTTCTCGATCGAGCAGACGATGATGCAATTGTCCGCCTTGTCGCGGACGACCTCCATCTCGTACTCTTTCCAGCCGAGCACGCTCTGCTCGATCAGCACTTCGGTGGTCGGCGAGGCGTCGAGGCCGGACTGGACGATCTCGAAGAATTCGGCCCGGTTGTAGGCAATACCGCCGCCGGTGCCGCCCATGGTGAAGGACGGGCGGATGATGGCGGGCAGGCCGACATGGTCGAGCGCTTGTGCTGCAATCGCCATGGCATGGCTGATATAGCGCTGCTTGCGGTCACCTTCGCCGAGGTTCCAGCGGGTTTCCAGCGCGTCGAGCGCGGCGTCGAGGTTTTCCGGCTTCTCGGCTTTCAGCGCGGCGCGTTCGGCCTCGTGCGTCTTGCGGTCGGCATTCTTGACGTCGGTGGCGTTGGCCAGCATCGACTTCGGCGTTTCCAGGCCGATCTTGTTCATCGCCTCGCGAAACAAAGCGCGGTCCTCGGCCTTGTCGATTGCGGTGGCGTCGGCGCCGATCATCTCGACCTGATAGCGGTCGAGCACGCCCATGCGGCGCAGCGACAATGCGGTGTTGAGCGCGGTCTGGCCGCCCATGGTCGGCAGCAGCGCGTCCGGCCGCTCCTTGGCGATGATCTTGGCCACCACTTCGGGCGTGATCGGCTCGATGTACGTGGCGTCGGCCAGCTCCGGATCGGTCATAATGGTGGCCGGATTGGAGTTGACCAGGATGACGCGAAAACCCTCTTCCTTCAGCGCCTTGCAGGCCTGGGTGCCGGAATAGTCGAACTCGCAGGCCTGGCCGATGACGATGGGGCCGGCCCCGATGATCAGGATCGACTTGATGTCGGTGCGTCTTGGCATGTCGAGGGTCCGTTTCGGCGGGCGGCTTGCACAAAAAGCCGGACGGGATGACCCGGCCGGTTGTGCTCGCGATTCTGGTATCAGGCTAGGAGGGCCTTATAGGGAAGAGTTTTGCCGGATGTAACCCCCTAAAATGGCAGTAGGGCAGTAGGGCAGTAGGGCAGAGGTTCGAGCGTCTTTAAACATATTGCCCTACTGCCCTACTCCCTTACCACTATCCCCCAACGCCAAAGCATCCGTAATCTCGAAGCGTTCCGAAGCACCGACGCGGATCATGTTGAGGCTGCCCTCGCGGGTGAAGCGGAATTCGCCGGGGGCGTCCGCACCGGCCGGCTTGCCGGCCTGGAAGCTGATGATGCGCGTGCCGCCATCGGGCCAGGTCACGGTCACGTCGGTCTTGTCGCCCGTGCGCACGACGCCTGCCTTGCAGCTGGTCATCGGCTGGCCGAGATAGCGCGCGCAGGGGATGGCGTTGCCGGCACCGGGTACCGGTGTCCCCGGCGGCTGAAGCCGCGCAACGGTCTGTGCGTCGGCCGGGGGCGCCGCGTTGGCCGCGCCGAAATTCCGGACGGGATCAACCGCCGCGGGCGGCGATCCATCAACCTGTCCAGTCGAGGGGTTTCCAGCGGCCAGGGCCAAGCGGTAAGCATCCTCGATCGCCACCTTGCCGATTGCGTCAGCGGAGTTCAGCGCCGTTTCGGGAGCGGTCGCGCCGAGGCGCGTTGTCAGATCGGGCAGTGGTTGAGAGGCAGGGCTCTCCGTATTGGCCGCCGCCTGGGGTGTCACTTGCTGGGGATTGATAGGATCGAGGTAGCGCGCCGGCGCCCATCCGCTCAGTTTGGGGTCGTCAATGTCTTCGACCTTGCACCATTTGTAACCGCTGATGTCGCCGCAGCCGAGATTTTTCACGCTCGAACCGCTCGGCAGCCGCGCCTCGATCTTGCCCATGGCCGACGCCGTGGCGCGCACGTTCAGGAGGTCATCCGGAGCGAGACCCGTCACAATCGAGATGATGGGCTCCGGCTCCTGGCCGTTGGCCGGCAACTCCGCCAGCATCAGCGGAGCGGCAATCACCGCAAGCAGCGTCGTCGGGAGTGTTACTGTGCGCCTAATCATCTGCCATGGCGGTAGGTTCAATTGCCGAAGGCGCGGCCAGGCACGAAAGCGCCATCGCACGCCAGCCGGTTTTTATAAGCGACGAGACGGTGCTGTGTAAGCCCGAAAAGGTGCCGCGTGTTGAATCGCGACCAGGCCACTTCCGTGAACTAACAGCCGGCAAAATATTGCACATTTCATGTAAATATGCACTCTCTCAAGTAAGGTTGAGGAGGGCAATATGGTCGACCTTGAAATATTTGCGCAGGTGGAAAACATAGTTCGCCAGCGTATCAAGAAAACGCGCGCCGAAATTGAGGCTTCACTTGGTCACATCGCCAACGGCAATCCGCTGGCCGCCGAACAGACCCTCTCCAGGCGCCTCGACAGGTTGCAGGTAAAGGCGTCGCTCAGCCGCACCGAAGCGGAGATGATATCGGCAGCGATCGACATGAGGTCTGCCGGGGAACGAAAGGCCGCCGCCAAGCAGCCAGGGCCGGAGGCAATTCTCGGCCCAACGCTCGATTTCATCGGGGTCGCATTCCTCGAGCGTGGGCGCCGTGCTGCCGATGCGGTCGGCCGTGTTGCCTTTCTCAACGGCAATCCACAAGGATCGGGTTTTCTGGTCGGGCCAAGGCTGTTCCTCACAAACAACCATGTGATTTCGTCGCCGGCGGATTCCCGGCGCTTCCAGGTCCAGTTCGATTATGAGCAGGACGGTGCGAATGCCGTGCGTACGCCGACGACGTTCCTGTTCGATCCTGAATCCTGTTTCGTGACCGATAGCATAGAAGGTCTGGACTATACGCTGATCGGGGTCGGCGAGCGGCGTTCCGGTCCAAAGGAACTGGGGGAGTTCGGTTTTATCTCGCTGTCGGATGCGCGCGACAAGCATATGCTCGGCGAAATCGCCAACATCGTCCAGCATCCCGATGGCCGCTTCAAGGAACTGGTGTTGCGTGAAAACCGACTCGTGGCCCGCGACGAAACGGTGCAAGTGCTGCACTATGTCGCCGACACCGAACAGGGTTCGTCCGGCTCCCCGGTCTTCAACAATGAATGGGAACCTATCGCCCTCCACCATTGGGCCGGCCCGTTCCACGAGGTGACGGGCATAGGTGGCTATACGCTTGCGCGCGAGATCAACGAAGGCATACGGATCAGCGCCATCGTTGACCATCTGGGTGCTAGAAAGTCCAAGCTGCCGGGCTCCTCGGCATCGGCGGTTTCGCAAGCTCTGGCGATTTGGGCCGGCATGCCGCGCATGATGGACGAGACAGTTCGGCTGAACGCCGATATTCGCGAAGATGTGCCGGACAAGCCGGTGCAGCGGCCGGAACCGGATCGCAATCCGCCGGCGACGAGACACAATGCCGATGGCTCGGTCACCTGGACTTTTCCCGTCGAGATAAATGTCCGGGCGCCGCTGATCGACCGCGACGGAGGCGATGCGAGACGAAACGACGGCAAAGGCCCGGCAAGCGAACCCGGGAAGGTGGCCATCGCCGAGGCCGCGGGTTGGAAAACAGAGGATTTCGACGATCGTGGAGGGTATGAGCCCGGCTTCATACCGGGCTTTGTCCTAGCAATGCCGACGGTTGCCAATTCACCCTACCGGTTGGCCAAAAACCTTCTTGCCAAACCGGGAGATGACCCACACGAATTGCGCTACCATCATTTTTCGATCTTGATGAACGCCGATCGCAGGCTTGCCTTCGTCACCGCCTGCAATATCGATGGATCCCGCACCAAGGCGGTCAATCGTGAGGACAAGACGGTCATCGACAACCCGTCGCTTGTCGAATTGGGGGTGGAGTCGATTTCCGGTTCGGAAGCCAGCGATGCTTTCCGGCCGGATCGGCGCATCGACCTTGGCGAGCAGATGAACCAGGAATTCTATTCGAGCCAGAATGTGCCTGGATTTCCCGTCGCAAAATCCAAGGAACGAATCGCTCGAATGTTTCAGAAGGGCCATATTACACTTCGCGGCGACCCCGCATGGGGCGTCGATCAGGAGGCGGTCGCGGCAGAACGCGACACGTTCTTTTATACCAATGCTGCGCCGCAAGTCGGCTTCTTCAATCAAGGAAGCTCGCTTAACCATCCCGGCTCCAAAGGGAAGTTGAGATGGCGCGCGGTAGAAACCTATGTGCTGCGCAACGCCTATACGACGCGAGGCCGTGTCACGGTGTTTGCCGGGCCAGTGTTCGGCGAGGACGATCCTCCCTACCGCTTCGACAGCCATGTTCCGCTGAAGTTCTGGAAGATCGCGCTGTGGTCCGATCAAGCTGGCCTGCGCGCCATCGCGCTGCTGGCGGACCAGAAGCCGGTTTTGGAAGTGATGCCCGAAGCGTTCGGCGAGCGTGCCGAGGCATTCGATGACCCGCTTGAAATTGCCAGGGTATCGGAGTTCCTTTCGACGGTGGCCGAGATTGAAGAGCTGACCGGCCTGAACTTTGGCCAGCAGGTGCGCGACGCCGACATTCGGGCCGGTTCCGAATCCGCCCCGGCACAGACTTTCAACCCAACGCAACTGGCGCCCAAGACGTCACGGCCAAAGGCTTCGGCGACCAAGACTTCGGCGGCCAGCGCCCGACGTCCTGCCAAGCGATCGAAGCGATCGGCGTCTGACGACTGAAGATTGGACCGGTCGCGACTTCTGCCGCTCGAAAGCGGTCATCCGTTCAGCTAGGCATGAGCAAGCTCAGCCCGGCGGCATGAACGCGTTCCGCGTTCAGCCGGACATAAATCCGGTGCGCAGCGCGTGAGCCCATTCGGGCCGCCCCGCCTGCTCGGCCTGACGCGCCGCCGCCTCGTGGTCATAGTCGACAGCAATGGCCTCGAAGCGATCGGGATGCAAGTCGACGATGCCATAGCGGGCGTGTGGCGAGCCTTGCTCCGAGACATGCGCCGGTGGGGTCGAATCATCATAGGCCGGGCAGCCGATGCTGCCCGGATTGAAAATGACCGGACCGCCGGGAATGCGGATCAAATCGCTGCGGTGGCTGTGGCCGCAAAGCATGATGCGGCAGGCGGGATCGACCGCGCCGAGGCGCCGCTCGATGGCGGCCAGCGGCGCGCGCACCAGCCGGCCCTCGACGATCGCGTCAGTCAGGTATTTTTCGTCGTGGTCGGGCCGGGCATGGAAGGCGATCACGCCGGGCGCCACCTCCAGCGTGACGGGCAGCGCGAACAGCGCCTCGCGCTGGCCTGCGGTCAGCCGTTCCTGCGCGTAGTGGTCGGACGGCCACATGGTCTCGTCGGCAGTGTCGCGGGCAACGCGGCGGTCGTGATTGCCGCGTACCGTCGGCAGGTCGAGCGCCTCGAGCCGCTCCATGGTCTCGCGCGGCCACAGCGGGCCGGAAACGCAATCGCCGAGATTGACGATGAGGTCGGCGCCGCCACGCTGCCGCAGATCGTCGAGCACGGCGTCGAGCGCCAGGACATTGCCGTGGATGTCGGCGAGGACGGCAATGCGCATGGCAGGCTCCGTTAATTGGAATGGCTGGAGGGCAGGTGAAGCTACTTTGCTCGTCTCGCGAAGCGGGCGAGAGCGGAACCCAGCTTCGCGCCGGTCAGGCGCGGACTTCGATCTCGTGGCCGCCGACCGCCGGCAACGATGCGTCGTCGCCGGCCGCGGCAATAACGCTGTCGAGCAAGCCCGGGAAGCGGCGGTCGAGATCGTCACGGCGCAGCGTGATCAATCGGCTGGTGCCAACCGCCTCGGTGCGGGTGACGCCGGCCTCACGCAGCTTGGCCAAATGGTAACTCAGATTGGTTTTCGAGGCGAAGTCGAGGAACCGGCTGCAATTCAGCGGCACGCCCTCTTTGCTGGCGAGATAGCGCACGATGGCCAGTCGCGTCGGGTCGCCGAGCACAGCAAGCACGTTCGGCAGGCTGATCTGGTCGGCGGTGGGATGGGGCAAGGTCATGCCCAGGAATTAAGCACATTTGGAGCCGATTTCAACGCATCTCCTCTCGTGGCCAATGGACACATAGTTTCGTCCCGTCGCCCCGTCCTGACACCGGGCTGTCAGGATGGTTCGGCTATTTTGCAGCGGCTTTATTGACATCATGCCCTGTTATGTCCAATTGTTCAATAACCTTTGAACTAAGGAAATTGCCATGGATAAGCGCCTCATCTGGCTTGCGCTCGGATCGTTCACGATTTCGACCGAAGGTTTCGTCATCTCCAGCCTTTTGCCCGATATTGCAAAGGATGCCGCCATCTCCGTGCCGCTCGCCGGCACACTGATCACCGCGTTTGCGCTCGCCTATGCGATCGGCACGCCGATCCTGGCAACGCTGACCGGCGAATCGGATCGTCGCCGCGTCATCCTGTGGACGCTGGTGTTCTTCGTGTTGGGCAACGTCGCCGCGGCGCTGAGCTCCTCCTTCGAATTGCTGTTGATCGCGCGCATCGTCATGGCGCTGTCGTCAGGCCTGTTTGCGGCGACCGCACAGGGAACGGCCGTTGCGCTTGTCGACGATCATCACCGCGCCCGCGCCATTGCCGTGGTCGTCGGCGGCACTACGGTTGCGGTAGCGGTCGGAGCACCGCTCGGCGCGCTCGTTGCGACGGTTGCCGGCTGGCGCGGCACCTTCTTTGCCATTGCCGGCCTTGGTGCGCTCGCCGGCGCGATCCTGTGGTACCGGCTGCCGCGCGGCATCGTCGGCACAAGGCTGCCGCTCCGCATGCGGCTGGCAGCGGCACTTCGCCCCGGCGTCATGCCTATCCTGGTGACGACGATCCTGGCTCTGATCGGCGCCTTCACCGTCTTTGCCTTTGTCGCGCCGCTCGCGATCGAAGGCGGCGGACTGAACCCGATCGCGCTTCCCGGAATGCTGCTCGCTTTCGGCGTTGGCGCGGTCATCGGCAATATCGGCGGCGGTCAGGCCGCCGACCGTTTCGGCGCGACGCGCACCGTCTGCTGGTCGCTAGCGCTGAGTGCCGCCATGCTGGTCACGTTTTCGCTGATCCCGATGTTCCTGCCGCGCGAGATCGCCGGGCCGGCATTGATGGCCATGATGGTGCCGTGGGGCATCGTCGGCTGGGCATTCCCGCCGGCGCAGGCGAGCCGCATCATCAAACTGGCGCCCGATGCCGCGCCCATCGTGCTGTCGCTGAACGCTTCGGCGCTCTATCTCGGCGTTGCACTGGGTGCCGTGGTCGGCGCAGCGGTGCTGGGCTATGGCGCACCGGCCGACCTCGGCGTGGTCGCGGCGGCATTCCCGATCATCGGTCTGGGCGTAGTGCTGGCGGGCCACCTGGCGGCGCGACCGGTGGCGATGCCGGCCGAATAGGGCTGTTAGCGGAGCTTGGCTGCCGGCCGCCGATAATTCAACTCGCGGCCGGCGGTACGTCGAAATCAAGTGCGGCGATTTCGTCCAGCGCCGCTCGCAGGCTTGCCGCCTGTTCTTTTCCAAACATCTCCTCGAAGCGCTGCTGAGCGACTTGCCACAGCTTCAGAGCTTCTTCGAGCTTGATCCGGCCCTGCGATGTCAGCCTGACGCGCCTGATGCGGCGGTCGGCAGGGTCGGCGAAGGTCTCGATATAGCCGTCCCTGATCAGCGGCTTCAGCGTATGACCGAGGGCCGACAGGTCCATGACGAGAGCCGCGGCAATGGCACCCATCGTCGGTTCGTCGCCGATGTGGATCTGGTAGAGCAGGCCCTGCTGCGTGGCCTTCAGACCCGATGGGGCCAGC
The DNA here is from genome assembly GCF_040319475.1 of Mesorhizobium sp. M0904. NCBI lineage: Bacteria > Pseudomonadati > Pseudomonadota > Alphaproteobacteria > Hyphomicrobiales > Phyllobacteriaceae > Mesorhizobium > Mesorhizobium sp. M0904. The sequence goes on from NZ_JAMYOC010000018.1 coordinate 134,181, forward strand.
ACATCGTCATAGAACTGGCCCAGTTTCCGCGTCGCGCGGCGCAGCATGGCGTTGTTGCAAAGCGCCAGGCCGGGCAGGGTGGTTTGGGACATTGGCGGATTTCCGATGAGGGACCGGAAGGGCCCCTCGATGCAAACCAGAAATAGTCCTTGCTTCCCGGATTGACAAGATGGTGGCATATGCCTACGTTCCAATGGTGGCATATGCCAGTAATTCGTGTGCCAGTCGAAGCAGGGGTGTTGCCCTGCGGCACCGGCATTTGGAATCGAACCAGAAGGAACAAGACAATGAGCAATCAGGACAAAGGTACTGCGGTCGTCACCGGCGCCTCGTCCGGCATCGGTGCGATCTATGCCGACCGGCTCGCCGGCCAAGGTTATGATCTGGTGCTGGTGGCGCGGCGCGCCGATCGGTTGGAGGAATTGGCGGAGAGGCTCCGCCACGCGTATGGCAAAAAGGTCAGCGTCATCGGCGCCGACTTGGCCGACGACGGCGATCTGCGACGGGTCGAGCAGGCGATATCAACCGACGACAGCGTGACGCTGCTGGTCAACAATGCCGGCCTTGGCGGCGCGCAGGTGGTGGCAACGGCTGAAGCCGATGTCGCCGAGCGCATGATCAAGGTCAATGTCGTGGCGCTGACTCGGCTGACGCGCGCGGTGCTGCCGGGGCTGCTGTCGCGCAACCGCGGCGCCATCGTCAACATCGCCTCGGTGCTTGCCTTCGATACCTCGTTCGGCGGCATCTACAGCGGCACCAAAGCCTACGTCGTCAACTTCACCGAGGCCTTGCAGCGGGAAGTCGCGGGCACGAAGGTCGCCGTGCAGGTGGTCTTGCCGGGGGCCACGCGGACAGAATTCTGGGAAGTTGCGGGAAGCGATATTGCCAATGTGCCGCAAGAGATCGTGATGACGGCCGACGATCTGGTCGATGCAGCGCTGGTTGGCCTGGCAAACGGTGAAGCGTTCACGGCACCGGGTCTTGCCGACGTTGCCGGGGTGGATGCCTTTCTTGGCGTTCGGCAAGGCTTTTTCGGCAGTCTTCTGGCCGGCAAGCCGGCGGCGCGTTACGCTGCCTGACATAGCTAAAGACTAACCTTACGCCGTCCGCCACATCGGAATGATCGAGGCGGCCAGCAGCAGGCCAAGCACGGCGTTGAGCCTGCGCCACTGCCGCTCGGTTCGCAGCAACCGGGCGAGCAGCGTGCCCGCCACGCACCATGCCGCCAGGGATAGAGCCGCTGCAAGGCCGAAGACGGCGCCGAGCAGCAAGGCGAGCTGCAGCGGCCCTTTGGCGAGCGCGGCAAAAGATGCCGCCGCTCCCAGCCCCATGGCCCAGCCCTTTGGGTTCATCCATTGCAGGCCGGCGCCGCCCAAAAAGCTGTTCGGCTTTGCCATGGCCACGTCCAGACTGGGCGGACCGCTGCGGCCGATCTTGAGGGCAAGCCATACCAGATAGAGGGTACCGGCCATTTTCATTGCCAGTTGCAGCGAAGGAGCGGCGGCCAGCAGACCAGCGAGCCCGGCAGCACCTGCCGCAGCCACTGTGGCCAGGCCGGCCGCACTTCCGGCCATCAGCGGGATAGAGCGGCGAAACCCGAACTGCGCGCCGGACGCCGTCGACAACGTCGTGGCCATGCCGGGCGTTGAGGTAGAGACCAGCGCGAACAGGACGAGGGGAAGGACGGTTTCAAACATGCTGCTTCCTTTGAAGCCTGCACGGTAGGCTGTTTGGCTCATCAGTAAATGCAATGTTTGCTATGACATGCATTAGCAAATATAATGGCTTGATGCTCCGCAACCTCGACACTGCCCTGATCCGAACCTTTGTCACCGTTGCCGACAGGGCCAGCATGACGGCGGCGGCCAACGCGCTGCATTTGACGCAAGGTGCCGTCAGCCAGCAGGTCAAGCGTTTGGAAGAGGTTCTCGGCTGCAGGCTGTTCGACCGCGATCGGAGCGGATTGCGGCTGACCCGCTCCGGCGAGCGGCTGTTCGGCAAGGGCAAGCGCCTGCTTTCGCTCAATGACGAGATCCTGGCGGAGATGGCGGGCGATGCAGTTGCCGGTCAGGTGCGGCTTGGCGTGCCGTACGACCTCGTCGGCACCTTGCTTGCACCGGTGCTCAAGGCCTATGCCGAGGCGTATCCGCAGGTCGAGATCTCGCTTGTCTGCGCCTCGTCGCCGGAGCTGGCTGCGGCCTTGGCGGCCGGCACGATAGAGCTCGCGGTGATCGAGGAGCCGGTCGGTCGGTCGGCCGGCGAATGCCTTGTTGTCGACCGGCTGGTCTGGGTCGGCGCCAAAGGCGGCGGCGCCCGCAGCAAACGCCCCTTGCCGGTTTCGATGGTCGCCGAGACCTGCGCGTTCCGTCCGGTTGTACTGGAGGCGCTTAACGAGCACGGGCTGGCCTGGCGCACCGTATTCGAAAACGGCAGCATCGACGCGACGACGGCGACAGTGCGTTCGGACTTGGCCGTCACCACCTGGTTGGCGTCGACCGTACCTGCGGACCTCGATATTTTGGCCAACGATCCGGATTTGCCGTCATTGCCGAATTTTGCAATCAATCTGCATTTGCCGAAGCACAGCGTTGCGCCGGCCGTACTGGCATTCGCGGGCCACCTCCGCGACGGGTTGGCGCGGCGACGAGAGGCGGCTTAAAAACAGCAAAAAGGACGGCCAGTGTTCAGCCGTCCTTGATTGCCCTGCGGCATCTACTTCCAGTTCTTGCGCCGCTCGATCTCGGCTTCGGAAGGCTGTTCCGGAGCAAAGGACCCGGTCTTGATCTCGCCGGAGCGCTCATAGCTCGCCATGAGGACGCCGGTGGTCGATGCCTGCGAACGGGTCAGCTTGAAGGCGGCAGGTATCGCGCCGCTGCCGAACAGTTTTTTGCCCTTGCCCAGCACCAGCGGGAAAATCAGCAGGCTGATCTCGTCGATCAGGTCATTGGCGAGCAAGGTCTGGATCAGCTCGCTCGATCCCTGAATGAGCAGGTCGGGGCCGTCGTCCTGCTTCATCCGGCGCAACGTCGCCACGATATCGCTGCCGAGCGGCCGGCTGTTTTGCCAGGACAGCGTATCCGGCCTGTGCGTAGCCACATATTTCGTGACGGCGTTGAAGCTGTCGGCGATCGGGTCATTCTTCTGGTAAGGCCAATGGGCGGCGAAGATGTCGTAAGTCTTGCGGCCGAGAAGCAGCGCGAACGGTTTTGAAAACGTCTCGCCCATCGCGGCGCCCATCACATCGTCCCAGTAGTGAAACGTCCAGCCGCCGAATTTGAAGCCGCCGACAGGGTCCTCTTGCGGGCCGCCGGGCGCCTGCATGACGCCGTCGAGGCTGACGAATGTTGCGGCGATGATCTTCCTCATTGGAGCTCCCTTTCCCTGATCCGTGCCGTCATGGCTGGACTTCGAGCCAAGGACGGGCAGACGGACATTTGTCCGACAGCGGCCGGCAAAATTCCAGGGCTGGAAGGACGGATGATTGCCGACGTTGTTGGGTCAGTTTGGAGCAGACGCTCAGCCTAAACCGACGACCGTGTCGTAGAGCAGCTTGAAGTTGAGCACCAGGATGAGGGCGGCAACCACCCAGGCCAGCACGGCAACGGCGCGGGAAATGGCGAAATTGCCCATTTTGCGCTTGTCCGAGACGAACTGCACCAGCGGGACGACCGCGAAGGGAAGCTGCATCGACAGGATCACCTGGCTGAAGACCAGCAACTGGCCGGTGCCCTTCTCGCCATAGAGGGCGGTGACGACCACCACCGGGATAATGGCGATGCCGCGCGTCAGCAGGCGGCGCGCCCATTGCGGGATGCGCAGCCGCAAGAAGCCTTCCATCACGATCTGGCCGGCCAGTGTCGCGGTGACCGTCGAGTTCAGGCCGGAGGCAAGCAGGGCCACGGCAAACAGGATCGAAGCGATGCCGAGGCCGAGGAGCGGCGACAGAAGCTCGAAGGCCTGGCCGATCTCGGCAACGTCATGATGACCGGTGCCGTGGAACGCCACCGCCGACACGATCAGGATGGAAGCATTGACGAACAACGCCAGTATCAGCGCGATGGTCGAGTCGGTCGTCGCCCATTTGATGGCGTCGCGCTTGCCGCGATCGGTGCGCTCGTAGGCGCGGGTCTGCACGATCGAGGAGTGCAGATAGAGATTGTGCGGCATCACCGTGGCGCCGATGATGCCGATGGCGATGTAAAGCATCGCTGGATTGGTGACGATCTCGGACGACGGCACGAACATGGCGTGCAGGATGGAGCCGACCGGCGGCGCGGCGGCAAAGATCTGAATGGCGAAGCAGCCGAAGATGACAATCAAAAGTGCTATGATGAAGGCCTCGAGGAAACGGAAGCCCTTGTTCATCAGCAGCAGCAGCAGGAAGGCATCGAGCGCGGTGATAATGGCGCCGCCGATCAGCGGAATGCCGAACAGCAGTTGCAAGGCGATTGCCGTGCCAATGACCTCGGCCAGGTCGCAGGCGATGATGGCCAATTCGCAAGCGACCCAGAGCATGAAATTGACCGGTCGCGGATAATAGGCGCGGCACGCCTGCGCAAGGTCACGGCCGGTGGCGATACCGAGCCGGGCGGCGAGCGCCTGCAGCAGGATCGCCATCAGGTTCGACAACATGATGATGAAAAGCAGCGTGTAGCCGAATTGGGCTCCGCCGGCGAGGTCGGTCGCCCAATTGCCCGGATCCATATAGCCGACCGAAACCATGTAGCCCGGCCCCATGAAGGCGAACAGCCGGCGAAGCCAGATCCCCGAGTGCGGCACCGCGATCGTTGCGTTGACTTCGCGCAGGCTGGGCTGCTCGTCGTCCTCCGGGCGGGCAAATCGCCACATGGACCGGGGGGCTGAGGTGGCTTCGGCTTCCGACATGAAATGGCTTTCCACTGGAACGATCGATGTTCTCTCTTTATCTATGCCACGGCTGAACATTATGCAATATGCTATATTTCATTGTCGGAGCTTTTTCGTGTAGCCGCTTGGCCGTGCGACCGGACCGTAGTGACCGCCGGTTGCGCCGGTCACCGAATGGAAATAAACGGCCAGAACAAATAGGGTTCCGTGTTATGACTGCAATGTCGATTCAAACTGCCGGGAGGAGCGCGTATTGGCGCTGAAGAAAAGACCGGTTCCTCGCGAAAAGCCGCTGCCTGATGCAGAAATCCACTCGGAAGGCTTCAGGCAGACGCGTGAAGCGCGCCGCAGCGCGCTGGTCGAGGATTATGTCGAGCTCATCGCCGACCTGATCGAGGACGGCAACGAGGCGCGCCAAGTCGATATCGCGGCACGGCTCGGCGTCGCTCAGCCGACGGTCGCGAAAATGCTGACGCGGCTGTGCGCCGACGGGCTGGTCTCCCGGAAGCCTTATCGCGGCGTGTTCCTGACCGAGGCCGGCCGCAAGGTTGCGGAAGAGAGCCGCATTCGCCACCAGACGGTCGAGGCCTTCCTGCGCTCGCTCGGCGTCAGTGCCGAGACGGCGCGCATCGACGCCGAAGGCATCGAGCATCACGTCAGCGCCGAGACGCTCGAAGCCTTTCGCAAGGCAATAATCGCCGCCCGCTGAAAAGCACGTGGCGCGACTCGCTTCCCACGAGCAGGGCGAACGCCACAGACCTTGCGATGTTTCGGCCAGAGCAAACAAGCGTCAGCAAGCATTGCTTGTTCGCACGAAAAATACTGTGACTTGGCGTAACCGTTGAGATAATTGTGGTCGTGTCCGATCGAACCGGGACACGGCCCGATCGGCCGGAAGAAATTGCGTCATGGGGGTTGCCATGCTCTGGAAGGGCCGTCGTCAGAGTGACAATGTCGAGGACGAGCGCGGCCAGAGCGGCGGGTTTGGCGGTGGGCCGGGGCAGTTTCGCATCCCGATCGGCGGTCGCGCCGGCGGCGGCGGCATGTCGGGCATCATTATCGTAGGGTTGATTTTCCTGGCAGGGTGGTATTTCGGCTTCGACCCGAGCCAGATCCTCGATGACAGCGGCTTGCAGCCCGGTGGCGGCGGCCAGATCACCGACAATAGCGGCGGCCAGGACGGCGGCACCGGTGCGCCCGCGTCCGACGAAATGAAGCAGTTCGTGTCGACCGTGCTGGCCGAGACCGAGGATACCTGGACCGGTATTTTCCAGTCCGAGGGCCTGACCTATCAGGATCCAAAGCTGGTCCTGTTCAGCGGCCGGATCGGCTCTGCTTGCGGTTCTGCCTCATCGGCGGCCGGACCATTCTACTGTCCCAATGATCGCAAGGTTTATCTCGACACCACCTTCTTCCAGCAGCTCGATCAGCAGTTCGGTGCCTCCGGCGATTTCGCACAGGCCTATGTGATCGCGCATGAGGTCGGCCACCACGTGCAGAACCTCGTCGGCATCCTGCCCAAATTCAACCAGATGCGGCAGAATATGAGCGAAGCCGACGCCAACCACATGTCGGTGCAGGTCGAGTTGCAGGCCGACTGCTTTGCCGGCATCTGGGCACATTTCACCGGTCAGAAGGGCATCTTGGAACAGGGCGACATGGCGGAGGCACTGAACGCCGCCAAACAGATCGGCGACGACACGCTGCAGAAGAAGATGCAGGGCTACGTCGTGCCGGAAAGCTTCAACCACGGCACGTCGCAGCAGCGGCAGACCTGGCTGGCGCGAGGTTTCCAGAACGGCAAGCTTTCGGACTGCGACACGTTCAACAACCCGATCTGAGCCGACAGTTTTCTCGTAATTATCTGAGAGACTGCATCGCAGTCAGGGGATGTCAGGATGAAAACACTCTGCCCGTTCCCTCATTGTTCCCGGCGATGTGCTCGCCTATAAGGTGTGTCCCCGTTCGCTCGGGCGGCCCGAGGAGATACCATCATGATAGACCCCAAAACCGCCAGGCGGGGCCTTGCGCTTGTTTTTACCACCCTGCTGCTCGACGTCATCGGCTTCGGCATCATTATGCCGGTGCTGCCGGCCTATCTCAGGGAATTGACCGGCGTCGGCATCAGCGAGGCGGCTATCGAGGGCGGCTGGCTGTTCTTCGTCTATGCGGCGATGCAGTTCGTTTTCGCACCAGTGATGGGTGGGTTGAGCGACCGGTTCGGACGGCGGCCTATCCTGCTCGCCTCGGTGTTGACGTTCGCTATCGACAATCTGATCTGCGCTATCGCCTGGTCCTATCCGATGCTGTTCATCGGCCGCGTGCTGGCCGGCATTTCCGGCGCCAGTTATTCCACGACATCGGCATTCATCGCCGATATCTCGACCGACGAAAATCGTGCGAAGAATTTCGGGCTGCTCGGCATTGCTTTCGGCGTCGGCTTCGTCATCGGGCCGGTTCTGGGCGGGTTGCTCGGCACGTTCGGGCCGCGTGTGCCGTTCTATTTCGCTGCCGGGCTTGCCTTCGCAAACTTTCTGATCGCGCTGTTTCTGTTGCCGGAAACACTTGATAACAAGCACCGTCGCCGCTTCGAGTGGAAACGCGCCAACCCGGTCGGCACGCTCGTCCAGATGCGCAACTACGAAGGTATCGGCTGGATCGGACTTGTCTTCTTTCTGATGACGCTGGGGCACATGATGTATCCTGCGGTCTGGTCGTTCGTCTCCAGTTATCGCTATGGCTGGAGCGAACAACAGATCGGCTTCTCGCTCGGCGCTTTCGGCCTGTGCGGGGCGATCGTCATGGCGACCGTCCTGCCGCGCGTGATCCCTAAGCTTGGCGAGTGGAAGACGGCGGTAATCGGTCTGGCATTTACCGCACTCAGCGCCTTAGGCTACGCCTTCGCGTCACAAGGCTGGATGATCTATGCAGTGATCGTCGTCGGATGTCTCGAGGCGTTGGCCGACCCGCCGCTCAGAAGCCTTGCGGCCGCCAAAGTGCCACCTTCCGCCCAGGGCGAACTCCAGGGCGCAATGACCTCGATCTTCTCGATCACCTCGATCATCACACCGCTGCTTTATACGGCGATCTTTTCCTGGTTCACGGGGCCGAACGCGCCCGTAGCTTTCGGCGGTGCCCCGTATCTGCTCGGCGCGATTTTCCTCACGCTGGCGCTCGTCGTCTTCGTCACCAGGGTGGCCAAGCCGACGCCGAAGGAGGTCAAACGCATGCACGCGCAGGAAGCGGTGACGGACGGGGCTTGATCGGCGCCGGGAGCCCGGCCGGCGCCGTTAGTCGAATCCGTTTTTACGCAATGCGCTAAACACGCTCGGCCAGTGCCGGCTCGCCGCGCTTTTCGCGGATCAGGTTGACGAAGCGGCGAAACAGATAGTGCGAATCTTGCGGCCCGGGCGAGGCTTCGGGATGATGCTGGACCGAGAAGACTGGTCTGCCGGTGAGCGCAATGCCGCAATTCGAACCGTCGAACAGCGAAACATGGGTTTCCTCGACGCCGCTCGGCAACGAGTCGGCGTCGACGGCAAAGCCATGGTTCATCGAGACGATCTCGACCTTGCCGGTGGTGTGATCCTTGACCGGATGATTTGCACCGTGGTGGCCCTGATGCATTTTTGCAGTCTTGCCGCCCAGCGCCAGCGCCAGCATCTGGTGGCCGAGGCAGATGCCGAACAGTGGGATATCGGTCTTCAAAAGATCCTGAATGACCGGCACGGCGTAGTCGCCGGTTGCTTCCGGATCGCCAGGGCCGTTGGATAGAAAAATGCCGTCGGGCCGCATCGCCAGGATCTCCTCGGCGCCGGTTTTTGCCGGCACCACAGTTACCTTGGCGCCGAGGCCGGCCAGCAGGCGCAATATGTTGCGCTTGACCCCGTAGTCGACGGCAACGACGTGCATCGACGGATCAGCCTGTTCGCCAAAGCCCTCGTTCCAGACCCAGGGCGTCTCGCGCCAGACCGAGGATTGACCGGAGGTGACCTCCTTGGCCAGATCAAGCCCGACAAGCCCCGACCATGCGGCGGCGCGGCGCTTGAGATCATCGACGTCGAAGATACCGTCGGGCGCGTGCGCGATGACGGCATTTGGCATGCCCTTTTCGCGGATCAACGCGGTCAGCGCCCGCGTGTCGATGCCTGAAAGTGCGACGATGCCGCGCTTCTTCAGCCACTGGTCGAGACCGGTTCCGGCGCGATAATTCGACGGGTTGGTGACGTCGGCCTTGAACACGGCGCCGACGGCGCCGGCGCGGGCCAGCGGGTTGAGGTCCTCGATATCTTCGTCATTTGTGCCGATATTGCCGATATGCGGAAAGGTGAAAGTGACGATCTGGCCGGCATAGGATGGGTCGGTGAGGATCTCCTGATAGCCGGTCAGCGCAGTGTTGAAGCAGACCTCGGCGACGGCGGAGCCGGCGGCGCCCAGACCGCGGCCCTCGATGACGGTGCCGTCGGCCAGCACCAGCAGGGCAGTCGGCTTGTCGGTGGCCCAAGGGGGGGGCGATGCGGCGGTCATCGTTGCCACGGCGGCACTCCAAAAGGTGCGCCCTCAGTCGGCGCAACAAAAAGCGCGAAGCGGCGATCTCATAGCCTCGGCGCGCTAAGTTTTCACTTGTGCATGTCGTTGCCCCAAAACAGCTACGCACTTTTGGGCGACGTGCACTAGAATTCAGTTCATGCAAGGCCCAGTACATAGGGGAAGGCGCCAAGGCGGTCAATGATGCCAGGAAGTGCGAGCCCGGATTTATTTCGTCGAACAATATCAGGGATTTGCCGGTAGTGTCGCATTTGCGTTGGGCTTTCGGCACGGCTATTGTCCGCCGCATTCGAAGGAGAAAGCACTATGCGAGGCAAAATCGCCGAATCCCTGAAGAGCGCGATGAAGGCGCAGGACAAGCGCCGGCTGCCGACATTGCGGCTGATCCAGGCGGCCATTCATGATCGCGACATCGCCAATCGCGGCGCCGGCAAGGAGCCGGCGAGCGACGACGAAATCCTGCAGATCCTGGCCAAGATGGTGAAGCAGCGCGAGGAATCGGCCAAGGCGTTCGATGACGGCAAGCGGCCGGAGCTTGCGGCGCAGGAGCGCGACGAGATGGCCATCATCCGCGACTTCCTGCCGACGCAACTGGGCCAGGTTGAGACGGAAAGCGCCGTCCGTTCCGCGATTGCCGAGACCGCCGCCAGCGGCGTCAAGGACATGGGCAAGGTGATGGCGGCGCTCAAGGAGAAATACGCCGGTCAGATGGATTTCTCCAAGGCGAGCGGCATCGTCAAGAGCCTGCTTCAGTAAGCTGCCGAAGGCCCTTGCCGTCGCGCCCGCAATCCGGCAGCCAAAAGCTCGCGCCCGTGATCGAACTCGTCAAACCGGCGCTTGAACACCTGCCGTCCTACAAGGCGGCTCTCGAGCGTGGCTGGTCGCCGGACAATGTGCGGCTGCTCGACGCGACGCGCGAGCAGCTTGCGGCTATCGAAAAGGATCCAGCGACTTTCCTTGGCGATCTCGACGATTCCGATGGCAAGGGACTGCCGATCACCTTGCCCGACGGTTCGACGGTGCCGCGGCTGCCCGGATTCCGGCGCTGGATCTGGGACGGGGAAGTCGCAGGCTCAATCGGCTTGCGCAGGCAACACGGCACCGCGGCGCTGCCGTCGCATGTGCTCGGCCACATCGGCTATGCGGTGGTGCCGTGGAAACGGGGACGCGGCTATGCGACCGAGGCGCTGCGGCTGATGCTGGTGGAGGCGAGGGCTGTTGGCCTGCCCTTCGTCGAAATCACCTGCAAGCCTCACAATGTGCCCTCGCAGAAGGTCGTTCTGGCCAATGGCGGCCGGCTCGTCGGGCGTTTCTTCGAGGACGCCGCCTATGGCGGCGCGGAAAGCCTGCGCTACCGGATCGATCTGTAGCCCTATTCGGCGGCAGCCGGCAGCGGCGGCGCAGCCCGGCTTCGCCATTCCCAGACATGCGAGGCAAGCGCAACCGCGACCGCGACCAGCATGGCGATCGCGCCAACCACCGGCAGGCTGCGATAGCCATAGCCGGCATTGAGCATCGCCGCGCCGAGCGATGCGGCGAGCGCGATGCCGACATTGAAGCCCGACGGGATGAGCGACGAGGCAAGGTTGGAGGCGTCCGCGGTCCAGGTCAGGATGCGGGTCTGGATCGGCGTGCCGATGGCAAAGTTGAGGCCGCCCCAGACGAAGATCGCTATCACCATCGGCAGCGGGTAAGGGCTGACAGCGTAGATCAAGGCGAGCATTGCCGCCTGTAGGAAAAGCATGGCGATGAGCGACGGCATCAGCTTCCAGTCGGCGAGCCGCCCGCCGACGAAGACGCCGATCGTTGCGCCGACCCCATTGAGCAAGAGCACCCAAGGTATCCATTTCTCGTCGAGGCCTGTGACCTCAAGCAGCGTCGGCGTGATGTAGGTGAACAGGCCGAACTGGCCGATCATCAGCATCAGCATAATAATGAGCGAGGTCCAGACCTGCTGGCGTGCGAGCACGCGGACCTCGCTTCCAAGGCTCGCCGACGGGCTCGACGATCCCGTCTTGCGCGGCAGCAGGGCGCCGATTGCCGTGAAGGCCACCACACCGAGCGCGCACATCACCCAGAATGTCGCACGCCATCCCCAGATGTTGCCGATTGCCGTGCCGGCCGGAACGCCGATTACGTTCGATACGGTGAGGCCGGACAGGATCAGCGCCACCGCCATGCCGCGCTGGTCTTCGCGCACGAGGCCGACGGCCACCACCATGGCAACGCCGAAATAGGCGCCATGCGCCACGGCCACCGCTATCCGCAACAGCAGCATCGAGGCGAAGTCGGGCGCCAGCGCGCAGGCGGCCTGGCCGATGGTGAAGGCTGCAGTCAGCCCAAGCAGCAGGGCCTTGCGGGAGAACCTTTTGGTGGCGAGCGCCAGCAGCGGGCCGCCGACTGCAATGCCGCCGGCATAGCCGGAAACGAGATAGCCGGCGGTCGGAATCGCGACGCCAAGGCCATCCGCCACCTGCGGCAGCACGCCGGCGATGACGAATTCGGTGGTGCCGAAGGCGAAGGCAGCTATGAACAGGGCAATGAGGGGCAGCATGGCGCGAAGGAGGTCCTCGGACAAGCTGGCCTCAAACCACGGATGAGGGCGGCGGGCAATCCAGAAATTGGCGACGCCGCTTTAGCTTTTCTTGATCGCCGGTCTGGCGCCTGCCGCGGAGGCAAGAGCTAGGCGGCTGCCTTCCTCCCATAAGGAATTTTCAGCCACGCCCGTTCGTGAAGATAATAGAGCAGCGACTTGGTGACGACCTCGGTCAGGCCGATGGCCGCGGCGAGCTTGATGCTTCCGGTCACGACGAGCGAGATGATCATCGTGTCGATGGTGCCGGTGACGCGCCAGGAAAGCGCCTTGGCGAAGCTGCGAGAATGGGTGTCCATCGACTTTCCTCCCGGTAGATATGGGACGATCCTTTAGCCGACAGACGGGAAAACGCGCAAAGATAATTTTTGCGCATTGGCCCACAGCAATTTTCATAGGCGATGTTCTGAAGCTAGGGTCAGGACCCATTAATTTGTTGAGTTGATCTCTGTTGGGTGATTCAAGGTGGCAGGAGGTGCCGCCTTGAGTGATTTG
>NZ_JAMYOC010000019.1:0-120000 GCF_040319475.1 Mesorhizobium sp. M0904
GCAAATCACTCAAGGCGGCACCTCCTGCCACCTTGAATCACCCAACAGAGATCAACTCAACAAATTAATGGGTCCTGACCCTAGCGGGCAGTGGTTGCCGCTGCTCGGTCCTGAGCTGCTTCCACTGGCCCGAGCGGCCCGATCTCGACCAGTGGTGCAGGCACGCTGGTCGTCTTTTCCTTGGCCTTGCAGATATCGGCGATGACGCAGGCCGGGCAATCCGGCTTGCGTGCCTTGCAGACATAGCGGCCGTGCAGGATCAGCCAATGATGCGCATGCCGGATATATTCATCCGGAATGATCTTCAGGAAACCTTGCTCTACCTGTTCCGGCGTCTTGCCCGGCGCCAGGCCGAGCCTGTTACCGATGCGGAAGATGTGCGTGTCGACTGCCATCGTGTGCTGGCCGAAGGCGACGTTGAGCACGACATTGGCGGTCTTGCGGCCGACACCCGGCAGCTCGACCAGTTGATCGCGATCCTCAGGCACCTCGCCGCTATGGTCACGGATCAGCGCCTCGGACAGCGCGATGACGTTCTTGGCCTTGTTGCGCCATAGCCCGATGGTGCGGATATGGTCGCCGAGCTTGGCCTCGCCCAGCGCCAGCATCTTTTGCGGCGTGTCGGCAATTTTGAACAGCGCCCGCGTCGCCTTATTGACGCCGGCGTCCGTTGCCTGAGCCGAAAGCACCACTGCCACCAGCAGCGTGAAGGGGTTGATATGTTCGAGTTCGCCTCTCGGCTCCGGCCGCTGAACGGAAAAACGGCGAAAAATCTCATGCACCTCGGCCGGGCTGTAAAGCGCCCGCGATCTCGCCGGCCGCGGACGCGGCTTGGCGTTCGAGTCATCGCGGCGGCCGGGCAGCAGGTCTTTTTTGAGCGCGGAAGAGTTTTTGGGCTTGGGGCTTGTCATTGCCTTCCTATAATATTCCCCAATGAGCGACACAAACGCCTCATTTCAGGCCGACGAGCCATTCTTCCAGGCGCTGCTGACACCGCACCGGTCGCTGGGCAAGACCGGCTTTGCCATCCTGATGGGCGCACTGCTGTTCGGGTGGCTGGTGACCGGAGCGTTTTTTCTGTCGCGCGGCGCCTGGCCGGTGTTCGGCTTCTTCGGCCTCGACGTGATCGGCGTCTATATCGCCTTCCGTGCGAATTATCGCGCCGCCCGGGCTCGCGAGGAGGTGTCGGTGTCGCGCACCAGCCTCGATATCCGCAAGACTGCCCCGTCAGGCAAATCGGAATCACACCGCTTCAATCCGTTCTGGGCACGCTTTTCGATCGCCCGCCACGCCGAGATCGGCATCACCAGAATGGCGGTCGAGGCGCAAGGAAAAACCGTCTCGATCGGCGCCTTTCTCAACCCCGACGACCGCGAGAGTTTTGCCACCGCATTTTCGCGCGCTCTGGCGACCGCCAAGGCGCGCTGAGCCAGCGTTTCAGAACCGATAGCGCAACAGCCTGCCGATCTTGCGCAATGCTGGAATGTATTTCCAAAAGCGAACAAACAGTTTCGCGAGCCAGCGCATGCGAGCGGCATGTTCCGGCTTATAGGCAGGGATGTCCTCGATGAACCGCAGCTTCGGAACGGCTCGCTCCAATTCATGCGGGTTCTCAATGCTCCAATGGACCTCGGCGCCGGTGGCGCGGAAGGAGGAATTGAGGCGAATGATCTTCAGGCCCAGGCGACTATAGGCATCGAAAACCAGTTCGCCGCTCGAAAGATGTCCCACCAAACGAGAAAACAGTTGCTGCCCGTCCTCGGCGGCCAGGTAGGGAGTCAGGCCTTCCGCCACGACTATGGCCGGGCGATCCCGAGGTACTTCGTTCAGCCATCCAGGTTCGGTGAGCGACGAAGCGATCAGGTGGTAGCGATCCCGCACGGGATAGAGCCTGCGCCTGAGGTCGATGACTTCGGGATAGTCGACGTCGAACCAGTCCACGCCGGCTGGCGGGTCGATACGGAATATGCGCGTGTCGAGCCCACACCCCAGATGCAGCACGATGGCGTCAGGATTTCGGGCGAGAAAGTCCTGAACGCAGACGTCCAGCGTCTTTGCCCTGATTGCTAGACCGATGCCGAGATTGTTGTCGACCTTGAGCCGTGAGAAATCATAATCGATGTTGCGCACCGCCTCGTCGGCAAAGTAGTCCCTGAGCAGCGAATTGGGCAGCCGGCTCTCCAGCGCCTTGCCGTAAAGTGTCAAAAGCAAAGTCTCCTTTGCCCCGGTCAGGTTTACCTTTTCGCCAGCCACGACCGTCCTCCCCATTCAAAGTCAGCTCTATCTGGGTACATGCTGCGGGAAAGCAAGTTTCGGGTGGTGATCGCCGCCGCGAAGGACGATATTCGCACGCAAGGAGATACTGCCATGAACGCCCAAATGCCTCTCAAAACGACAGCAATCCTTCAGAAAGACATCACGCCTGAAGGCGGTGACTACGAAATCGTCCGTCGTGCCATCGAAAAGATCAGCCTCGACTATCGCGACCAGCCTTCGCTGGAAGTGCTGGCCGAGGAGGTCGGCGAAACGCCGACCGGGCTGCAGAAGCTGTTCACCCGCTGGGCCGGCCTGTCGCCCAAGGCTTTTCTGCAGGCCGTTACCCTCGATCATGCGCGCAAGCTGCTCGATGCCGGCATGCCGCTGCTTGAAACCTCGTTCGAGCTCGGCATGTCCGGTCCAGGCCGGCTGCATGATCTGTTCGTCACCCACGAAGCGATGTCGCCGGGCGACTACAAGACCCGCGGCGCCGGGCTCACCATCCGCTACGGCTATCATATCTCACCTTTCGGCATCGCGCTGATCATGGTGACGGACCGCGGCCTCGCCGGCCTCGCCTTCAACGATCCGGGCGGCGAGCGTGCGGCCTTTGCCGACATGTCCAGCCGCTGGCCGAACGCTAGCTATATCGAGGACATGGCTGCAACGGCGCCCTATGCCGCGCGTATTTTCGATCCGACGCTGTGGCGCGCCGACCAGCCGCTCCGCGTCGTCATGATCGGCACCGACTTCCAGGTCCGCGTCTGGGAAGCCTTGCTGCGTATTCCGATGGGCCAGGCCTGCACCTATTCCTCGATCGCCGCGCGCATCGGCGCACCGAGCGCCAGCCGGGCTGTCGGTGCCGCGGTCGGTGCCAATCCGATGTCCTTTGTCGTGCCGTGCCACCGGGCTCTCGGCAAGTCCGGTGCGCTCACCGGCTACCATTGGGGCCTGACCCGCAAACGCGCCATCCTCGGCTGGGAGGCGGGACAGGTCTCTTCGTGAATAGCCAAAGAATGGAACGATAGGAGCGATGTAAGGACCGCTAGGGTGACAAGCAGCGATCTTACGGAGTAGCTTCCCGCATGCGCTAGCGGGAGGCACTTCTTGATCGTCGTCATCGGCTCCATCAATCTCGACCTCATCGCCGGTGTCGACCGCTTGCCCGGTCCCGGCGAGACGGTGCGCGGCTCCGGTTTCGCTACTGCTCCCGGCGGCAAGGGCGCCAACCAGGCGCTGGCCGCCGCCCGCGCCGGGGCCAAGGTGCGCATGGTCGGCGCAGTCGGCAAGGACAGCTTCGCCAGCGAGGCTCTGGCGCTGCTGCGCGACGGCAAGATCGACCTGTCCGGCGTCGGCGAGACCTTTGCCTCTACCGGTACTGCGCTGATCATGGTCGGCGCCGACGGCGAGAACGTGATCGCTGTCGTGCCGGGCGCCAATGATTCGGTCGTGCCGGGTGACCTTTCCAAGGCCTTCCTGAAAAACGGCGACGTCGTGCTGCTGCAACTGGAGATCCCGCTGCAGACCGTCGAGGCAGCACTCGACGCGGCAAGGACGGCCGGCGCGATCACAGTGCTCAACACCGCACCTTTCCACAGCGACGCTGCCGGCTTCCTCGGCAAGGCCGACTATCTCGTCGCCAACGAAACCGAGTTCGACCTCTATGGCGAGGCGCTGTCATTGAGTGGCCGCGACCGCCCGGCGCGGATGCGCGACTATGCCTCGAGAACCGGCCGCACCATCGTCGTCACGCTTGGCCCGGACGGCGTTCTGGCGGCAACGCCGGACGATCTTCTGATGGTTCCGGCGCTGAAGATCACCCCGCTCGACACGGTCGGCGCCGGCGACACGTTCTGCGGCTATTTTGCAGCCGGGCTGGCAGCCGGCCTGCCGCTCGACCAGGCGCTTGCCCGCGCTGCCGCCGCCGGTTCGCTGGCCTGCCTGAAAGCCGGTGCACAGCCGGCCATCCCGCTGGCCAGGGATGTCGATGTCGCCCTGCAGAAATCCGCAGGCTAAAGCGGTATGACAGCCGTGCGCCCGACCACGAAGCATGCGGTACCGCCCGCCGGCGACATCTGCCGCCTGTCTGCCGTGGAGCTTACCGAGAAGATCAGGCACCGGCAGCTTTCGGTGCGCGAAGTGGTCGCGGCATTCCTCGACAGGATCGAGGCGGTGAACCCGCTGGTCAACGCTATCGTTTCATTGCGCGAACATGCCGACATCCTGCGCGAGGCCGACAACGCTGACGCCCATCTGGCGCGAGGAGGAGATACCGGATCGCTGTTCGGCCTGCCGATCGCGATTAAGGATCTTGCGCTGACAAAAGGCCTGAGAACCACCTTCGGCTCGCCGATCTTCGTCGATTTCGTGCCTGAGGAAGACGATTTCTTCGTCGAGCGCGTCCGCAAGGCCGGCGCGATCATCATCGGCAAGACCAACGTTCCCGAATTCGGGCTCGGCTCCAACACCTACAACACCGTGTTCGGCCAGACGCTCAACGCATTCGACCCGACGCTGACCGCCGGCGGCTCGAGCGGCGGCGCGGCGGTCGCGCTGGCGCTCGACATGGTTCCCGTTGCCGATGGCAGCGATTTTGGCGGCTCGTTGCGCAATCCCGCTGCCTACAACAATGTCTATGGGTTCCGCCCGTCGCAGGGATTGGTGCCGGCTGGCCCTGACCTTGATGTGTTTCATGCGCAAATGGGCGTCGAAGGGCCGATGGGGCGTAACGTGCGCGACATGGCGCTGCTGCTCGACGTGCAGGCCGGCTATCATCCTCGCGCGCCGCTGTCGCATGATAAGCCAGGCTCGTTTCTCCAAGGGGTGGAAACGCCGGCGGCCGGCGGGCGTATCGCCTGGCTCGGCGATCTCGACGGTCATCTGCCGGTTGAAGCAGGCATTCTACAGCTTTGCGAGGCAGCACTCGGCCGGTTCGCGGATGTGTCCTTCGAGGCCGAGCCGCTGATGCCGGAATTCGACTTCGAAGCGCTGTGGCAGGCCTTTGTAACGCTTCGGCAGGCGAGCAGCGGTTGTGCGCTCAAGGTGCACTACGATGATCCCTTGAAACGCAGTCTGCTGAAGCCGGAGGCCGTGTGGGAGGTGGAACATGCGCTTCGCCTCACCGCGCCGCAAATCCATGCGGCAACTGTGAGGCGCTCGTCCTGGCATCGAATGCTGCTGTCGCTCTTCGAGCGTTTCGACCTGATTGCGCTGCCAGCCGCACAGGTCTTTCCCTTCGACGTCGCCACCCTCTGGCCAAGGGAAGTGGCCGGGCGTGCCATGGACAGCTATCACCGCTGGATGCAGGTCTCAGCGCTCGCCACGCTGGGCGGCTGCCCGGCGATCAATGTGCCGGCGGGCTTCGACTCCAGGGGCAGGCCAATGGGCATGCAATTGATCGGGGGGCCGCGCGGTGACCCCTCCGTGCTGAGGGCGGCTGCCGCCTATGAGGCAACGCTGCCATGGCAGGCCGGCGCCTGCTGAAATCAGCTCCGCATTGTCGGCGCTTCGCCGACTTGCACGCAACTCATCGCCATGCATTGATCGCGACAGCACGCCGCACGAGCGGCATTCTGCGGAGGGAAAAATGTCGCTGGAACTCTACGCCACCTATGTCGTCGCCTGCATCGTCATCGTCCTGGTGCCGGGCCCGACGGTGACGCTGATCATTGCCAACAGCATACGCCACGGCTCGCGCGCCGGGCTCGCCAATGTCGCCGGCACCCAGGCCGGGCTGGCCATCATGATTGCCATTGTCGGCATCGGATTGACTTCGCTGATCGCCGGCATGGGACATTGGTTCGAGTGGGTCAGGCTGATTGGCGCTGCCTACCTGATCTGGATGGGCGTGCAGATGTTCCGCTCGAAAGGCAAGCTGAACGCCGATGGATCGGCAAAAAAACCGCGCGGTGGCTTTTTCCTGCAAGGCCTGCTGGTAGCAATCAGCAATCCAAAGACGCTGGTGTTCTTTGGCGCCTTCTTTCCGCAGTTCATCGCGCCTGAAGGCAATTACGCGTTACAGATCGGCGTCATGGGTCTCACCGCCATGATCTTCGCCGCAGTGTCGGATTCGACCTACGCGCTGGCCGCCGGCCGCGCCGGGCGCCTGCTGTCGGCCGGCCGCGTCAAGCTGCTGTCGCGGATCAGCGGCAGCTTCCTGGTCGGCGGCGGCCTGTGGCTGGCATTTTCAAAGGCGAAGTAACGGCACCTTTCCCTTCTCCCCTTGTGGAGAAGGTGGCCGAGCGAAGCTCGGTTGGATGAGGGGTGTTCCAGCCTGGCAATGACGGCACTCCGCCCAACCCATCAAGGGGGAATGAAAGACGGCCCTAAAGCCGCCCCAGCCTTTCCAGCAACAGCTCGAAAAACGCATCGTGGTCGATGTCACGCATCACCATGGCGTTCTTCGGCCGCTTGGTCACCCCCCACCAGTCGATCACCGTCATGCCCATGGTGAGTTCCGAGGCGGTTTCCACGCTGACATTGCAGTTGCGGCCCTTGAACAGCTTCGGCTTCAACAGGTAGGCGATGACGCAAGGATCGTGCAGCGGGCCGCCATCTGTGCCGTATTTCTCCTCGTCAAAGCGTTCGAAGAATTCCAGCATGTCCGCGGTGGCCGTGCCGACCCTGGTGCCGAGCTTGCGGAAGGCCTTCGTGCGCTTGGCGGTGGTCAGCGCCTTGTGGGTGACGTCGAGCGGCATCATGACGATCGGAATGCCGGATTTGAACACGACATCGGCGGCATGCGGGTCGACATAGATGTTGAATTCCGCGGTCGGCGTGACATTGCCGCCCTCGAAGAAGCCGCCGCCCATCAGCACGATCTCCTTGATCCGCGGCCCGATCTTGGGCTCGCGGATCAGCGCCAGCGCAACATTGGTGAGCGGTCCGAGCGCGCACAGCGTGATCGTGCCGCTCTCCTCCCTCATCAGCGTCTCGACGATGAAATCGACCGCATACTCGTCCTGCAGCTTCATCTTTGGTTCGGGCAGTTGCGGTCCATTGAGGCCGGTCTTGCCATGCACTTCCTCGGCGGTGACGAGTTCGCGCGCCAGTGGCCGGATGGCGCCTGCATAGACCTTGACGTCCGTCCGGCCGGCCAGTTCGCAGATCTTGCGGGCGTTTTTTTCGGTAAGTTTCAGCGGCACGTTGCCGGCCACCGCGGTGATGCCGACGATCTCCAGCTCGGCGCTGCCCAGCGCCAGCAATATGGCAACGGCATCGTCCTGGCCGGGGTCAGTGTCGATGATGATCCTGCGGGATTGGGGCATTTCAATTCCTTGTTTTGGCAAGTCTTTTTGGGCGGGACGTGTGACGGCTTGAAGTCTGCCGGGCGGCGGACCATATCAAGACCATCGGGAAAAATGCCATCCGGGTTTTTCCACTTTATGTCGCTCTTGAGAGGACACTGTAACATGAGCCGAATGACGCCTTTTTCCAGCCCGCTTCTCCTCGGTTTCGATTCCATGGAAAAGACGCTGGAGCGCTTGGCAAAGTCCGGTGACAGCTATCCTCCCTACAACATCGAGCGCCTCAGCGGTGCCGACGGCAAAACCGAAAGGCTGCGTATCACGCTCGCCGTCGCCGGTTTCGCGGAAAGCGATCTCGATGTCACAACGGAGGAGAACCAGTTGGTCGTGCGCGGCCGTCAGAACGACGACACCGAGCGCGAATTTCTCCACCGCGGCATCGCTGCGCGCCAGTTCCAGCGCTGTTTCGTGCTGGCCGACGGCATGCGGGTGATTGCGGCGGAATTGAAGAACGGCCTTCTGTCGATCGATCTCGATCGGCCGGAGTCCGAACGGCTGGTACGAAAAATAAACATATCGGTGAAAGACTGATTTTTGCCGATAGCTCTCATGCGGGATGGCCTTGAGCGGCGTCTCGCGGCAAGGAGGCTTGAAATGACCAGAACTAACGAAAATATCATCATGACCAGCGGCGAATTCGCCCATCTCGGCGAAGGTTCGGTCGCCTATCTCAGGAAAGTGTCGAGCGACGATCTGCGCGGCCGTTTCCCGGGCCTCGGCGAAATCGCGCCCGGGCTGGAACTGTGGGCCCTGTTTGCCGCCAATGGCCAGCCGATCCTGCTTTCGGACGCTCGCGATCGGGCACTGGCTGGCGCGCTGGAAAACGATCTGACCCCGGTCGCTATCCACTAACGTCGTTATCCACTGACAACGGCGCCATCAACTGACACATATGGCGCGGCGATCTGGTTGGAAACGGACAGGGCCGCACACGGCGGCCCTTCAAGGGATTTAATCAAAACCTCAGGCGGCGTGCGAGGCCTGCGTGTCCGACAGCAGCGCGTGGATGGCTACGGCGTCGCGCGTGCCTCTGATCTTGGCAACCGTGTCGGCATCGCGCAGCACCCGCGCGATGCGCGACAGCGCCTTGAGATGGTCGGCGCCGGCACCTTCGGGAGCCAAAAGCAGAAACACCAGGTCGACCGGCTGATCATCGAGGGCCTCGAAGTCCACCGGTGTCTCCAGCCGGGCAAAGACACCGGCGATCCGCTTCACCCCAGCCAGCTTGCCGTGCGGAATAGCGATGCCGTTGCCGACGCCGGTCGAGCCGAGGCGCTCGCGTTGCAGGATGGTGTCGAACACCTCTCGCTCCGGAATGCCGGAAATCGCCGCCGCCCGTTCGGACAGCAATTGCAGCAGCTGCTTTTTGGAGTTCGCCTTCAACGCCGGCATGATTGCCGGAACGCTGACGAGATCGCTCAGATCCATGCTTGAAATCCCTTGTTCGCCTGCCGTCGCCAGTCCCCACGCTCGCGTGCAGCTGGTTTTTACCCCTGCGCGACCTTGGCCGTGGACGGGTCGATCCAGCCGATATTCCCGTCCGGCCGGCGATAGACGATATTGAGATGGTCGTTTCCGGCATTGCGGAAGACCAGGACCGGGCTGTCCTTGGTGTCGAGTTCGATCACCGCTGACGCCACCGACATGGTCCGCAGCGTCATGGTCGATTCGGCGACGATGGCCGGCGCGAAATTCTCCGGTATGTCCTCCTCGTCGTCGGCAAGCGGCGCCATCACCGTATAGGCGACGTCGGCGAGCTCGCCGTTGCTATTGCCTGAATTGTGCGACTTCAGCCGGCGTTTGTAGCGCCTGAGTCGTGTTTCCAGACGGTCTGCCGCGGTATCGAAGGCAAGCGTTGGATCCTGGGCATCGCCGGTCGCCTGCAGCGAAGCACCGGAGTCCAGCCGGATCATGCAATCGGCCGTGTAGCGCGACCCCGATTTGACGACTACGATTTGCCCTGAAAAGCCCCGATCGAAATATTTCCCGATCACTTCCCCGACACGGTCGTTGATGCGCGTACGGAACGCATCGCCGATATCCATGTGTTTTCCCGATATGCGCAGTGTCATCTGAAAACTGACCTTCCTTGCTCAGGCTTCAAACTGTCCCGAGTTTATACTCGTGGTCCGCGCGCACAAGCTTTTGCGGCGTCACTTGCGCCGATTTTAGATCCGAACTTTCCGGTTGATCACAAGCCGCCTTCTTGGCCGTCCCGTGGCCTACGTCGTGACGGACCATCTCTCGTGCGGGCATCGGCGAACTCAAATCCACTCGCTAGCCCGTCTCATGCGGGCGGGCTTCTAGCCACTTCGTTGCCGCTTGTCAATGAACTGCGAAAGCTGTGGAAATTCCGTCGGAGCTCAACGGCCGGCGCTGGCCAAAGCGCGTTTTTCGCGCCGCCGCTGCACCGAAGAGGGTATGTTCATGCCTTCCCGGTATTTGGCAACCGTGCGCCTGGCGATGTCGACGCCGCTTTCCCGCAGCATGTCGACGATGGCATCGTCGGAAAGCACATCGACGGCTTTCTCCTCGTCGATCAGCTGCTTTATGCGGTCGCGCACCGCTTCCGACGAATGCGCATCGCCGCCACCTGACGAAGCGATCGAGGCGGTGAAGAAATAGCGCAGTTCGAACACACCGCGCGGCGTCAGCATGTATTTGTTTGCCGTGACCCGGCTGACCGTTGATTCGTGCATGCCGATGGCGTCCGCCACCGTACGCAGGTTGAGCGGCTTCAGGTGCCGCACGCCGTGGACGAGAAAAGCGTCCTGCTGGCGCACGATCTCAGAGGCCACCTTGAGAATGGTCTTCGCCCGCTGGTCGAGGCTGCGCGTGAGCCAGTTGGCGTTCTGCAGGCATTCGGCGAGGAAATCCTTTTCCGCCTGGTTTTTCGCATGGGGCGTGACCTGGGCGAAATAGATGTGATCGACCAGCACGCGCGGCAGCGTCTCGGCATTGAGCTCGACCGTCCAGCTGCCGTCATTGGCTGCGCGCACCTCGACGTCGGCCACGATTGCGTCGCTGGCACCGCGCGAAAACGCCATTCCCGGCCGCGGGTCGAGCGCCCGGATCTCGGCCAGCATGTCGAGCAGATCCTCCTCGTCGACGCCGCAAATCCGCTTCAGCGTCTGGAAATCGCGCCGTGCCAGGAGTTCGAGATTGGCGATCAGCGCCTTCATCGCCGGATCGAGCCGGTCGCGCACGGCAAGCTGCAGCAACAGGCATTCGGCGAGGTCGCGGGCGAAGATGCCGGCGGGCTCGAATGTCTGGCAGACCGCCAGGACCCTTGCCACCGCCGTGGCGTTCGTGCCGAGGCGGGCCGCGATCTCGGCCATGTCGGCACGCATGTAGCCGGCCTCGTCGAGGCCGTCGGCAAGCTCGCTGGCGATCAGGCGCGCCGCCGGATCGGCAAAGGCGAGCGCTACCTGCTCGCCGACATGGTCGCGCAGCGTGATGGCAGCCGCCGCCATGTCCGCGACGTCGAAGCCGTCGGAGGAAGAGGTGGAACCGTTGCCGGACGCCGATTTCCATTGCGCCGTCAGGTCGGGCCCGAGCCGCTCGCTCGTTCCAGGATCATCAGGAAACAGGTTTTCCAGCGATGTATCGAGCTTTTCCGAGATCGCCTCGGCGCTCCACGCCGTCTCCGCTTCGAACCAGTCGCCGTCGGCAGCCGGTTCCGGTGCAGCGTCGCCCTTCTGCGCCTGGTCGCTGGCGGCGTCCTCCTGCGGTTCGGCACGTTCCAGCAGGGGATTGCGTTCGATCTCGTCGTCGATGAAGCGTTCCAGCTCTAGGTGGGTGAACTGCAGCAGGCGGATCGACTGCATCAGCTGCGGCGTCATCACCAGCGACTGCGACTGTCGTAGCTGTAGTTTTGCCGCCAACGCCATGGTTCGGTTTCAAACGCCCCGTCTACGCACCCGCACTGCTGGAAGGAATTTTCCAGGCCAGCATAGAAACTGGCCCGGCTTTTGCTTGTCAAGGCGAGGAGCGGTAAAACTCGCCTGCCGACACGTTTTCAGGCAGAAAATTGAAGAAAAAGCTGCTGGACTACGCCGGAAATCCCGCTCGAACCGGAATTTTGCATTTAGAGCGTAAATCCCTCGCCGAGATAAAGCCGCCGCACATCGGCATTTGCGACTATCTCGTCGGCCCGGCCATGGGTCAGCACCTGGCCGGCATGGATGATGTAGGCGCGGTCGATCAGGCCAAGTGTCTCGCGCACATTGTGGTCGGTGATCAGCACGCCGATGCCACGTGCCGTCAGGTGGCGCACGAGCTGCTGGATGTCGGCGACGGCGATCGGATCGATGCCGGCGAACGGTTCGTCGAGCAGCATGTAGGCAGGGCGGGTTGCCAAGGCGCGGGCAATTTCGAGGCGTCGCCGCTCACCACCGGAGAGCGACAGCGACGGAGCCTTGCGCAGATGGCTGATGTGGAATTCCTCGAGCAATTCGTCGAGCAGCCGCTCACGCTCCTTGCGGCTCTTTTCGACCACTTCGAGCACGGCCCGGATGTTTTGCTCGACATTCAGGCCGCGAAAAATCGACGCTTCCTGCGGCAGGTAGCCGATGCCGAGACGGGCGCGGCGATACATCGGCATCGACGTGACGTCGAAACCGTCGATTTCGATGGTGCCTTCATCGACCGGCACTAGGCCGGTCACCATGTAGAAACAGGTCGTCTTGCCGGCGCCGTTGGGGCCGAGCAGCCCAACCGCCTCGCCGGCGCGCACGCCTAGCGTCACGCCGCTGACGACTTTGCGGCCCTTGTAGCTTTTGGTCAGCCCTTTGGCGATCAAGGTTCCCTTGAACTTTGCCGCTTCGACGGTGACCCTGGCCGGTGCCGCAAGTTTGCTGGCGGCGCGCCCTGGAAGACGCGCCAGCAGCGACGATATGCCGGTCATCAGGGTTTCGCTGCTCCAGACTTCGCCGGTGGCGTGATCGACATCATGACGCGGCCGCCACAAGCGTCGACCTGGGCAAGGCCGCTCTTCATCTGCACGGTAAGCTTGCAGCCGACAAGCACGTTGTCGCCTTGCGAGAGCACGACTTTGCTGCCCGAAAGCACCAGCACTTCGGTCTTCATGTCGAAGGTGCCGCGGTCGCCGGTGGCAACCTGATCGTCCGATTTGATGTAGACCTTATCGTCGACCTCGAGATGGTCGATGTTGGCGGATCCGGTCATTGCCGCGGCACCCGCGGGCTGGGCGCCTTTGGCGGCGCCTGCATCCCTGACGTAATAGACCGTCATTTTGCCGGCCTTGAGCACGGTTGGACCCTGGACGACGTTGACGTTGCCGGTGAAGACGGCGACGCTTTCCGCCTGGCGCACCTCGAGCTTGTCGCTTTCGATCTGGATAGGCTTGTCGCCCGACAGCCTGAGGCCGGACATTTGGCTGGTGGCACTGGATTGCGCCAGCGACGGCGCTGTCCCGAAGGTCAGCCCCAAGGGCAACCCAAGCGTTAACGCCGAGATCGCGGCGAGGCGCCGTGCCGAACTACTGAACCGCATTGGTCTCTCCGCTCTTTGCCTCTGCCGCCTTCAAACTGGCGGGATCGATGTCGACGCGCACCTTGTTCTCGAAAATCAGGACCTTGCCATTGTCCTGGACCGACATCGAATCCGCCCTGATCCGCGACCCGCCGCGGCTGACATCGACAGGTTCGCTTGTCTTCATAGTGCCTTCGGCCATGTCGAGATAGACTGATTTAAATTTTGCCACCACGCCATCCGTGGTCGACACGGTCACGTCGCTGGTCAGGCTGAACGTGTTGCCGTCGCGATCGTAGGTGCCGTGCGCAGCACCGATGGCGGCGGTGTTGTCGGCTGCAATCGGCAGCTTGGCCTTGATACCTTCCAGATCGATGATGCCCTGTTTGCTGACATCCTGTATGGCGCGGAGCGCTGTCATCGAATAGGGCAGGTTCTGCTTGGTGAAGCCGTTGAGCTTGGGATTGGCCATCACCAGCTTGCCATCGGCAAAGGCGCCGCCGTCGGCCTGCACCTCGATTGCAGCGGGTGCCATGAGATAGGAATAGACCGGAAACGCGACCGCGATCACGGCGGCGACCAGCGGTACGGCCAGCTTCAGGATCCGGACCCGGCGCGAATGACGCTGCGCAATGTCAAACGCGTCGACCCGCGCCCGGCCTGCGGCCTTGGGAGCCAACTCCGTCTCGGTGTTGGTCGGTTCGATTGGTCCCGCTAACATGACTGCTTCTTCTAAACCCCTGCCCGCCAGGCCGCCCTATAGGTGGGATGCCGGCGCCCTCAAGCAAGCACAAGCCGAGGAAAACCGCAAAAATGTGACAGCCGCCCCTGTACAACGAAAATGGCCCCAGCGCAGCCTGTACCTCATACCAGATATGGGCGCACAGTGTTAGAGCCTGTGGAACGTAACAGGTTGAGGCTTGCCGCGAATGCCTAAGGCCTTTGGCGCAAGGCCGTCAGGAAACGGTAGCCGGGCGCGAATGGTTGCTTTAAAAGCATCTGCTCCCACCGACTACGAGGCTGACCATGGCATTGAGAGCCGACGACCTGATCGACCGCCGCCGCTTGCGCCGCAAGCTGACATTCTGGCGTATCGCGGCGATTATCGTCGCCGCAGCCGGGCTGATCGCCTTTTCGGCGTGGATCTATGGTGACGACTTCACCAGCGCGGCTGTCGACCACATCGCCAAGGTCAAGATCGAAGGTACCATCACCGAAGACGAAGAACTGATCAAGCGGCTGGAGGCCATCCGTCAGTCGCCGCGCGTCAAGGCTGTGATCCTGTCGATCGATTCACCCGGCGGCACCACCGTCGGTGGCGAGTCGATCTATGAGGCAGTGCGCAAGCTCGCCGCCGACAAGCCGGTGGTGGCCGAGGTCGGCACGCTCGCGGCTTCGGCGGGCTACATGATCGCCACTGCGGCCGACCATATTGTCGCACGCAAATCCTCGATCGTCGGCTCGATCGGCGTGCTGATCCAGTACCCGGACGTCAGCGGCCTCATGGACAAGCTCGGCGTCAAGCTGGAGGAGGTGAAATCCTCGCCCTTGAAGGCCTCGCCTTCTCCCTTCAAGCCGACCAATGACGATGAGCGGGCCATGGTCCGCAAGCTCATCCTCGACAGCTACGACTGGTTCGTCGGCATCGTCGCCGAGCGCCGCAATATGACCAAGCCAGAGGCGCTGGCGCTCGCAGACGGGTCGATCTTCACCGGCCGGCAGGCGGTCGCCAACAGATTGATCGACGCGGTCGGCGGTGAAGCCGAAGCGATCGACTGGCTTGCAGGCAAGGGTGTCGATGCCAAGCTCAAGGTACTGGAATGGAAGGATACGGAAAAACGCGGCGGTTTCCTGTTCTCCAAGGCGATGGCGCAGACCGTCGGCGCTGCGCTTGGCCTGCCCGGCCATGGCGGCGACGTCCTTCACGAAATTGGAGTGGACCGCTTGTTTCTTGACGGTCTCGTTTCCGTCTGGCACCCTTGAGGAACCGCTTGGGACGAGTGAAAAACCAAATAAAATCATTCTGATAATTTCGGCGGCACTGCTTTCACGGGGAGCCTTTTCATGATCAAATCCGAACTTGTTCAGATCATCGCCACGCGTAATCCGCATCTTTTCCTGCGCGACGTCGAAAACATTGTCAGCGCTATCTTCGATGAAATCACTGACGCGCTTGCCGAGGGCAACCGGGTCGAGTTGCGCGGCTTCGGCGCGTTTTCGGTGAAAAACCGCCCTGCCCGCACCGGCCGCAACCCGCGCACCGGCGAATCCGTGGAGGTTGAGGAGAAATGGGTACCGTTCTTCAAGACCGGCAAGGAATTGCGTGAAAGGCTGAACGGAGGCAAATAGGCGCGGCACGCGCCACCGCTCCTGCCTTTTCTTCCGAACGGAAAAACATGTTCAATCGCTTCATTCTCATCGTGGTTTTCGTGCCGCTGGCCGTCATCCTGATTGCGCTGGCCGTCGCGAACCGCGAACCGGTAGCCTTCACACTCGATCCGTTCAATCCCGGCAATCCGGCGCTGACGCTGACCGTGCCGCTCTTCATTTTCCTGTTCCTGGCGCTGGCTATCGGCATGATCGTCGGCAGCCTGGCGACCTGGATCAAGCAGGGCCGCTACCGCAAGCTGGCGCGCCAGCGCGGCGCCGAGGCCGAGAACCTGCGCCAGGCGGTCAGCCGCGCGCCCACCGCGTCGCAGAGCCCAGTCTTGCCGAAGCCGACGAACTGAGCCGCCGCTCGGGCCTGAGGCACAACCGGCCTAGTTCTCCACGGAGCCTTTCATGCTGACCATTTCCGCCGCCGAGGTCGACCGCGCGCTGACCTTTTCCGGGCTGGTCGAGACGTTACGCGCCGCCTTTCGCGATGGCGCCGTGCAGCCGGTCAGGCACCATCACACTGTCGAGCGGCCCGATGGTGCCGCCTCGACGCTGCTTTTGATGCCGGCCTGGACCGACTTCAACGCAGCCGGCACCTCGGCCGATGGCCATATCGGCGTCAAGATCGTCACCGTGTCGCCTGACAACAATGCCGTCGGCAAGCCCGCGGTGATGGGGCTTTACCTGTTGCTCGACGGCGCCACAGGCGAGCCTCAGGCCTTGATCGATGGCCAGAGGCTGACACAGTGGCGCACGGCCTGTGCCTCGGCGCTGGCTGCCTCCTATCTGGCCCGCGAGGATGCATCACGGCTGCTGGTGGTCGGCGCCGGCGCGCTGTCGCCATTCCTTGCAAAGGCGCATTCGGCGGTGCGTCCGATCAAGAACATCCGCATCTGGAACCGCACGTCGTCGAATGCCGAAAAGGTCGCGGCAAAATTGCGTGCCGAGGGTTTTGCGGCCGAAGCAGCAGGCGATCTCGACGCCGAACTCGGAAAGGCCGATATCGTATCGTCGGCGACCATCACCACCATGCCACTGATCAAGGGCGCACTCTTGAAGTCCGGCACCCATGTCGATCTCGTCGGCGGCTTCACGTCGGCGATGCGCGAAAGCGACGACGACGCGATTGCACGCGCCCGCGTCTATGTCGACACCCGCGCCGGCGCAACCAAGGAAGCCGGCGATATCGTCCAGCCGCTGGCCTCCGGCGTTCTGAAGCCGGAAGCCATCGTCGCCGACCTCTATGAACTGGCGCGCGGCCAGAAAAAAGGCCGGCAGAACGACGACGAGATCACGCTGTTCAAGTCGGTCGGCGCAGCCCTCGAGGACCTCGCCGCCGGCATTGCCGTGTATCGGGCAAGCGAAAGGGGAGTAGGGGAGTAGGAAACCGCACTGATCGTGCGGCGCTGCGCCAGCTATGTTTCCTGTCACGTACTCCCCTACTGCCCTACTCCCTTTGCCAATAAACCCGCAGCCGGTGGCTGTCGGGATCAAGCGCGACGAAGGTGCGGCCGAAATCCATGTCGGTCGGCGTCTGCAGAATTTTCAGCCCGCGGCCGGCCCACTCGGCATGGGTGGCGTCGACGGCACCCGGCGTGTCCAGCGCAAAGACGATCTCGGCGCCGCCGCCCGCTGCCGCGGCGGCCGGTTCCACGGTGTGACGCGACCAGAGGCCGAGCTTGAAGCCGTTGTCGAGCACGAACAGCACGAAGGTCGGCGAGGTCTCGACCGGTTGCCGCCCAAGCAGCGCGCTATAGAAGGCGCCGCTTTGCTCAGGCTTGTCGACATAGAGGATGACGAAATTGGGCGGTGTCATGAATTGCTCTCCAGATGGTTTCGACTGGAGGAGCATAGCGTATGCCACTGCCAGATTCTGGCAGCAGTCTCAACTGAGCAGCAGTCTTAGCTTGGCGTGTCGAGCGTCGCCCGCCATTCTTTGAGCAGCACCTGACGGCGGCGCGGATAGCGCATCTCGGGGGCATTGAGGCCGGACATCCGATCGGCGCGAAAGTGCCTGAAATCCTGGCGCATCTCGCACCAGGCCGCGACGACGCGCACCTTGTCGAAGAAGCCGAGTGCGAACGGGCCAGACGGTGCGCTCGGAGGCAGCGCCGCCTGCGTCGCGATAGACAAAGCTCAGCTTGCGCTCCTCGCGGATGGCCTGCCGCACCACGCCGAGATCGATGCCTTCTGTGACCTCGGTGCGCGACCCGACCAGCAGCGTCGAGGCATCGAGTTCCTCGCGCAAATCGTCCGGCAGCACCGCCGCGATCTTGGCCAGCGCGTCGGTGGCGGCGTTCGCAAGCCGCCAGTCCGGCTGCTTGGCCACCCAGCGCGAACCGAGAACGATCGCCTCGATCTCCTCATCGGTGAACATCAAGGGCGGCAGCATGAAACCTGGCCTGAGCACGTAACCCAGCCCCGCCTCACCCTCGATCGGCGCACCCTGCCCCTGCAGCGTGGCGATATCGCGATAGAGCGTGCGGAGCGACACACCCATTTCGCCCGCGAGGCTGCGGCCGCTGACCGGCCGGCGATGCCGGCGCAGGATCTGGATCAGGTCGAGCAGGCGTTCGGCGCGGGACATGGATCGTAACCCGGTTTGATGGATGTCCAATTTGAATGGACGATAGTGCGCCTGCCCTTTCGACGGCAAGCAAGACGATCGCCGACCGGAACGTCTGCGCCCTGACGCCGTTGTCTGGCCATTATGGATATACGCGGTTTTCTGTTGTTCTGGTCGGTTTTGACCGCCATCGTCGCGGCGCTCAGCCTTGGGCCGTCTTTCGCCCATGTGCTGGAATCGGTGCCGCGGCTGACCAGATGGCGGCCTTCGCTCTGGCGTGAAACCACTGTCTTTAACGCTCAGTTCCAATTCTTCGCGATTATCGGCGCACCGCTGGACCTGGCGGCAATCGTCTGTCCGGGCCTCCTCGCCTGGATGCTGCGCAGCGATCGTCCGGCATTCTGGTGGGTCTTGGCCGCCACCGTGCTCTACCTGCTAGCGCTTGGGGCGTGGTTTGCGCTGGTCAAACCGGCAAACGATGTCCTGGCCACTTGGGTACCTGGACCGATCCCAGGCAATTTCGAAACCATCCGGAGCCGCTGGGAAACCGGCCATATGGTCGTCACCGGCTTCAAGGCCGTTGGTTTCATAGCGCTCGCAATCGGCCTGCTGTCGATCAGTTGCGGCTGATCCGGCTGCGCACGTCGGCAGCCCTTTTGTTGCGCCGGTCAATGTGCTGTGGCAGAAGCGGCCAAGCCGCCGTCCGGAGATGCGCCTTCTTGAAACCTTTTCGCGACAGACGCCGCGACAGCCGACCGCCCGCAAAAGGCGGGGCGGAGCATGTCCGGCGGCGCGACGCCAGCCCAACCGCCGGTCCGGAGCCTAAACCGCAAGACCGGTCCGAGCCAAAAGCCGCGCCGCGCATGCTCTCGCGCCGCGATGGCGCGCTGCCCGCCGAACATCTGCCGCTGATCCTCGAAGTCGGCCCCAATCAGGACTACGCGCTGCTAGACAGTGGTGCCGGAGAAAAACTCGAGCAATACGGCCCCTACCGCATCGTTCGGCCGGAGGGCCAGGCGATCTGGCAAAAGGCATTGGCGGCCAGGGACTGGGAACGCGCCGACGCCATCTTCACCGGCGATACCGACGAGGAAGGCATCGGCCGCTGGCGCTTCCCCAAGACGCCGCTCGGCGAGACCTGGCCGATGAAGCATGACGGCATCGACTATCTCGGCCGCTTCACTTCGTTTCGCCATGTCGGCGTCTTTCCCGAGCAGGCCTCGCACTGGGACCACATGGCCGGACTGATCGCGGCGGCAAAACGGCCGGTGAAGGTGCTGAACCTGTTCGGTTACACCGGCCTTGCCTCCCTGGTGGCGGCGCATGCCGGCGCCGAGGTCACCCATGTCGATGCTTCCAAGAAGGCGATCGGCTGGGCACGCGAAAACCAGGAGATGGCGGGCCTATCGAAAAAGCCGATCCGCTGGATCGTCGACGATGCCGTGAAATTCGCCGAACGCGAGGAGCGCCGCGGCAGCCGCTACGACATCATCCTGTTCGACCCGCCCGCCTATGGCCGCGGACCGAAAGGCGAGGTCTGGCAGTTGTTCGAGGACCTGCCGGCGCTGACCGATATCTGCCGCGCGATCCTGACGCCGAAGCCGCTCGCCGTGGTACTGACCGCCTATTCGATCCGCGCCTCTTTTTTCGCGATCCATGCCCTGATGCGCGACACCTTCGCCGGCATGGGCGGCACGGTCGAGTCGGGCGAATTGATCATCCGCGAGAAATCTGCCGGTCGGGCGCTTTCGACCTCGCTGTTCTCGCGCTGGGTGGCCTGAATGAGTGCGTACGAACGGCACGCAGGCGCGCCAGGGCATGTGAAGGAAGTCACCAGCCTCGCCAACCCGCTGATCAAGGACATCAAGGCGCTCGCGCTGAAGAAATTCCGTGACCAGCAGAATGCCTTCATGGCCGAAGGCCTGAAGCTGGTCATCGACGCGCTCGATCTCGGCTGGTCGATCAGGACATTGGTCTTCGCCAAGGCCGGACGTGGCAACGCGGCAGTCGAAAAGGTCGCGGCGCGCACGGTCGCCGCCGGCGGCACGGTACTTGAAGTCTCGGAAAAGGTGCTGGTCGCCATCACCCGCCGTGACAATCCGCAAATGGTCGTCGGCGTGTTCTCGCAGAAATTGCTGTCGCTGAAGGACATCCGCGTCGAGGACAGCGATGTCTGGGTAGCACTCGACCGCGTTCGCGACCCCGGCAATCTCGGCACCGTCATCCGCACGGTCGACGCTGTCGGCGCCAGGGGCGTCATCCTGGTCGGCGAGACCACCGATCCCTTTTCGGTCGAGACGGTGCGCGCCACAATGGGCTCGATCTTCGCCGTGCCCGTCGCCAAGGCGTCGCCCGAGGCTTTTCTCGCCTGGCGAACGAGCTTTCCCGGCCTCGTCGCCGGCACTCATCTGAAGGGTGCGGTCGACTACCGCTCGGTCGATTTTTCAAAAGGCCCGGTGCTTTTGGTGATGGGCAACGAGCAGCAAGGCCTGCCTGACGAGCTTGCCGCAAGCTGCGACAAGCTGCTGCGGATACCGCAGGCCGGCCGCGCCGATTCGCTCAACCTTGCGGTGGCCACCGGCGTCATGCTGTTCGAGATCCGGCGCGACGCGCTGAAGCTCGGCCCGGAGGACGCCAGATCGTGACATCTCAAACCGTGAAACTGCAAACCATGAAGTCCTGGAGGCCGTACGCTCTTCTGGTCGTCGCCGCGATAGCGCTCGACCAGTGGCTGAAATACCTGGTCGAAACCGGCCTCGCCTTTCAGGAACGGCTCGACCTGCTGCCGTTCCTGGCGCTGTACCGCACCTACAACACCGGCATCGCGTTCTCGCTGTTTTCGTCCTTCGGCGACACCGGCCTGGTGGTCGTCGCGGTTCTGGTGGTCGCTTTCGTGCTCTATCTTGCGGCCCGCACGCCGCCCGGCCACCTGCTTGCCCGCATCGGCTTCGCACTGATCGTTGGCGGCGCGCTCGGCAACCTGATCGATCGCGCAATCTACGGCCATGTCATCGACTATGTCCTGTTCCATACGCCGGTCTGGTCCTTCGCCGTCTTCAACCTCGCCGACGCCTTCATTTCCGTTGGTGCCGTGCTGGTCGTCTTCGATGAGCTCATTGGTTGGCGGCGCGGAATGTCGAGCGATTGACCTCACTCGCCTGGCGCCGCACATTCTGATCTGCAAGCCCGAGGAGAAAACATGCCCGAAACCTTCAAAGCCATCCTCGTTTCGCGCGACGCCGAGAAAAACCAGTCGGTCGCGGTGACCGAGCTTACAGAGGCAGACCTGATGGAGGGCGACGTCACCGTCGCGGTCGAGGCGACGACGGTGAACTACAAGGACGGC
Source organism: Mesorhizobium sp. M0904 (assembly GCF_040319475.1). Lineage (NCBI taxonomy): Bacteria > Pseudomonadati > Pseudomonadota > Alphaproteobacteria > Hyphomicrobiales > Phyllobacteriaceae > Mesorhizobium > Mesorhizobium sp. M0904. Next base: position 21,344 of record NZ_JAMYOC010000019.1, read on the forward strand.
CTTGCAATTACCGGCAAGGCGCCGGTAATCCGCCGCTGGCCGCTGGTGCCGGGCATCGATTTCGCCGGCACAGTCATCTCGTCCTCCAATCCTGACTGGCGCAAGGGTGACAAGGTCATATTGAACGGCTGGGGCGTCGGCGAGACGCATTTCGGCGCCTTTGCCGGGCGCGCCCGTGTCAAAGGCGACTGGCTGGTGCCGCTGCCGGACGGAATGAGCCCGCACGATGCGATGGCGATCGGCACCGCCGGCTACACCGCCATGCTTTGCGTCATCGCGCTGGAGCGCCACGGCATCGTGCCCGATCGTGGTCCGGTGGTGGTGACCGGCGCTGCCGGTGGCGTCGGCTCGGTCGCGATCTCGATCCTGTCCAGCCTCGGCTATCACGTCATTGCCTCGACCGGCCGCGCTGCCGAAAGCCCCTATCTGATCGACCTCGGCGCCGCGGAAGTGATTTCACGCGACGAGCTTGCGCAGCCGGCAAAACCGCTCGCCAAGGAACGCTGGGCCGGCGGCGTCGATGCCGTCGGCAGCCACACGCTGGCCAACGTTCTGTCGATGACCTCCTATGGCGGCGCCGTCGCCGCTTGCGGCCTCGCCGGCGGCATGGACCTGCCGGCCAGCGTCGCCCCCTTCATCCTTCGCGGTGTCTCGCTGCTCGGCATCGATTCGGTGATGGCGCCCAAGGCGGTCCGCCTCGAGGCCTGGCGCCGCATCGGCACCGATCTCGATCACGCAAAGCTTGCCAGTCTGTCGACGAGCATCGGCTTCGACGGCATCATCGGCGCCGCGCATGACATCATCGAGGGCAAGATCCGCGGCCGTGTGGTGGTGGACATGTGAGCCTCTTGGGGAAAAAGAGCGCGACCGCTAAAATTCGAACGATCAATCACAACCTTCGATAAGCTCTGTCTGGCAGGAGTTCCGTATGATTGCGGAACCCGGCATCAGAGCGGCGGAACCAGCCGAACGGGCCGACGGGACGGCCCCCGATACGCCAGCACGGCAGCTTGTCGCCGCGCCACCGCTGGCGCCGGAATTGCCCGACGCCAACCGCGAAGGCCTGTCCTTCCTGACGCTGGTCGCCATCGTCGTGCTGGCGGGCCTGTCGCATTTGACCGGAGCGCCGATCTTCATCACCATCGGCCTTTTGGCGACAGCCATGGCCGGGCTCGCCATGCATCTGCGCAACAGGCGCACCGAGCGCCGCGCAGTGGCCCTGCTCGATGCCACCACCGCCCGCAGCCGCGCCGAAATCGAGACGCTGGCCGACCGCATGTGGGAGATGCAGGAGAGCGAGGAGCGCTTTCGCGGTCTGATCGATGCACTCGGCGATCTCGTCGTCCACCGCGACCGCGACGGCCACATTGTCTACGCCAACAAGGTTTTCGCCGACCTTGTCGAAACCGACCAGCGCGAGCTTGCCGGCAAGGCCCTGGCCGAACTAGGCATCGATGTCGGCATCGTCCCCGACGCCGCGTTTTCCGACCATGAATGCCTGAGTTCCACCGACGTCGCCATTCGCACGCCGGACGGTCCACGCTGGTTCTCTTGGATCGAGCTGTCGGTGCGCGACAAGGACAGCGGCGCCGTTTCGCATCGCGCCATCGCCCGCGACATCACCGCCCGCAAGCGCGCCGAATCCTCGCTGATCACCGCCCGCGAGCGGGCCGAATATGCGAGCCAGGCCAAATCGCGTTTCCTCGCTACCGTCAGCCACGAGATCCGCACGCCGATGAACGGCATCATGGGCATGGCCCGGCTTCTCGCCGACACCAGCCTTTCGCCCGAGCAGCGGACCTATGTCGGCGCCATCTCGACCTCGGCCAGCGCGCTGCTGGCGCTAATCGAGGACCTGCTCGACTACTCCAAGATCGAGGCCGGCCGCTTCGATCCCGAACCGCAGCCGATGTCGGTGCGTGAGATCGCCGACAATGTCGTCGAGCTTTTGGCGGCGCGGGCTTTTGCCAAGGATATCGGCCTCGGCTGTCATGTCGAACCCGACGTGCCGCAGCTGATCACCGCCGACCCCGGCAGGGTCAGGCAGGTGCTGCTCAACCTCATCGGCAACGCCGTCAAGTTCACCGACAGCGGCGGCGTCCTGGCAAGCATCGCCCGCGTCCGCACCGAAATCACCGACCGCATCCGCTTCACCATCACCGACACCGGCCCCGGTCTGCGCGAGGAGGACATGGAGCGTATCTTCGAGGACTTTGAACAGGCTGACGGCACCTCGACCCGTGCGCATGGAGGTGCCGGCCTCGGTCTTGCCATTTCCAAGCGCCTGGTGACCGCCATGGGCGGCACCATCTCTGTGTCGAGCCGCCTTGGCCAGGGATCTGAATTCGTCTTCGAGATTCCCGCTATTTCCGCCGTCGAGGCGCCGCAGATCCGCGAGAACCCGCTGTCGGGCCGGCATGCGGTGATCGTGTCGAAGAACCCGGTCGAGGCCGAAGCCATCGCCCGCACCATTCGCGCCAATGGCGGCACGGTCGATCTGGCCACCGCCGCCGCCCAGGCCACCGCTTTCGCCGAGGGCTGTGACGTGCTGCTGATCGATGCTGCCATGGAGCAAAGCGACGGCAGGCTGCTCAGGCGCCTGCGCCAGAGCGGATTTGCCGAGTGCGAGGCAGTGACGCTGATCGCGCCGACCGACCGCGGCATGCTTGGCGAATTCCGTGCCAATGGTTACGCCACCTTCCTGGCGAGGCCGGTGCGCGGCGAGACACTGCTGCGCGTGCTTTTGACCAGCCACGCGCCGGTCATCGCCGAGCCGCAACTGCAAAGGCGCGGCGCGCAGGCGGGGCATGCCATTGGCGCCCGCCAGCAGGGCCTGTCGGTGCTGATCGCCGAGGACAACGACATCAATGCCATGCTGGCCCGCGCCACGCTGCTGAAGGCCGGGCATCGCGTGAAAGTGGTCGGCAACGGCAAGGCCGCGGTCGAGGCGGTCATCAGCACCGGCCACAAGCACCGCTACGACGTGGTGCTGATGGACTTGCACATGCCTGTCATGGACGGCCTGGACGCCATCGCCGCCATCCGCCGCCATGAGGAGGAGACCGCGGTGCCGCCGGTGCCGATCATGGTGCTGTCGGCCGACAGCCAGGAAAAGACCCGCCACGCCGTGCTCGCTCACGGTGCCAGCGGCTTCGTCACCAAGCCGCTCGACCCCGATGCCCTGGTTCATGCCGTCGAGGGGCAAGTGGCCGCCTGAGGCACAACATAGACGGTTGATAGATTACCCAGCCGACGAAGTATTGCCCGCAGAGCCGTATCACGGTACTGTCACAATCCTGTTGCACCTACACCGTATCCCCGTGCCAAGAGGGATGGCTCGAAGGAGAATCACTCGTGCATACAGTCATGCCGGAATGTGATGCTCGGCCGAACGCCAGCGGGCCTTTGCTCGTCGGCCGGAACGCCGATGCCGTCATAAAAGGCGCATCGCTCGGCCGCATCGGCAATCTCGAAGTGCGGCTCGCCCGCAACGAGGCCGAGATCGCTGCCGCGCAGGAAGTGCGCTACCGGGTGTTCTACGACGAGCTTGGTGCCAGGAAGGACCTGTTCCAGATGCAGGACCGCCGCGATGCCGATCGCTTCGATCCCCTCTGCGATCATCTGCTTGTGTTCGATACTTCGCTTTCCGGCCCCGAGCATCGCCGCATCGTCGGCACCTACCGCCTGCTGCGGCAGGAGATTGCCGCAGCGGCCGGCGGCTTCTATTCCGAAGGCGAATTCGAGCTGACCAAGCTGATCGCGCGGCATCCCGGCCAGCGGTTCCTCGAGCTCGGCCGCTCCTGCGTTCTGCCGGAATACCGCTCGAAGCGCACCATCGAGGCGCTGTGGCAAGGCATCTGGGCCTATATCAACCATTACGGCATCGGCGTGATGACCGGCTGCGCGTCGTTCCACGGCACCGTGCCGGCGGCACATGCCGAGGCGTTGACCTATCTTGCCCACCACTGCCGGACGAATTCATCCTGGGACGTGCGCGCCGTCGCCGGGCGCTATTGTTCCATGGACCTGATGCCGATCGAGGCCGTCAACACCAAGGCGGCGATCGCCGCGATGCCGCCGCTGGTCAAGGGCTATCTGCGCGTCGGCGCGCGCATCGGCGACGGCTGCGTCATCGACCGTGAATTCTCGACGGTCGACGTGTTCGTGGTGATGCCGGTCAAGGAGATCGGTGCCCGCTACGTCAATTATTATGGCGGAGAAGCGCAGCGGTTTGCTGCCTGAGTAGGGGAGAGAAGGCAACGGCCGGAGTAGGCAAGTGCTCTGCTCTATTTTACCCGACGTAGCGGTATTCCCTACTCCCGTACTGCCCTACTCCCCCAACTTACGCATCTTTCTCGGCCTGCTCATTCACCGGCCCCGGCTCCACCGGCGCTTCGCTCGCCACATGCTTGGGGCCGCCCTTGGCGACGCCGACCATGGCCGGCCGCAGCACACGCTCGCCGATCGAATAGCCGGGCTGCACGACCTGCACGACTGTGTTGGCCGGTACGTCGGGATTGGGCACCTCGAACATCGCCTGGTGGAAATTCGGATCGAATTTCTCGCCCTCGGGCTCAAGCTTCTTCACGCCGTGACGTTCCAGCGCCGACAGCATGGCGCGCTCGGTGATCTCGACGCCGTCGATCAGCGCCTTGAAACCGGCATCGTCCGAAGCCTTGGCCTCCTCCGGGATGGCATCCAGAGCACGGCGCAGATTGTCTGACACCGAAAGCATGTCGCGGGCAAAGTTGGCAACCGCATAGGCGCGCGCATCGTGCACGTCGCGGGCGGTGCGGCGGCGCAAATTCTCCATGTCGGCCGCGACGCGCAGCGCGCGATCCTTCAGCTCTTCGTTTTCCTTCAGAAGCCGCACAAGCGCTTCATAGTCGCTGTCGACGCCGCCTTCCCTTGGCTCCGCGGCAGCCTCGGTCTTCTCGGCTTCATCGGGCGCGCGTTCGTCTTTTGCCTGGTCGCTCATCGCCGTTTCCCGTCATTTTCGAATGGTGTGGATTTGCGCCCGATATCGAGGTTTGGCGGCCAAAAATCAAGGGGCAAGCGATACTGCAGCCGCTGGCCACGGCTTGAGGGCGAACAGCGGAGACTTTTCGATTTTAATTCAAACTTTACCGTATCCGACGGCTTTGCTTGCCAGGCTACTACAATGCGGGAACCATTCCTCCTGTGGAAGAGTTTCGAAGCCGACACAGGATTTTGGAAGATGTCCCGCACCAATGGCGAAAAGCACGACGCGCTCGCCGTCGATATCCGGCGCCAACTCGGCAATGAGACCACCAAGCGCTTCCTGCGCACCCTGCCGGCATTCCGCACGGAGACGGATATTCCCGACCGCCTGAAGAAATTGCTCGATCGCCTGGACGGGATCGAAACCAACATGGTCGCAGGCGTGCGCCGTCGGTAGGCGCCGTTGCCGGCGACGCGCCCGGCGACTGTGGCCGGGATTCGTCGCATCGCGCGACATTTACCCGCAGTAACTTTGCGTGATCTTCATCTTGCGGCAGCGCCCTGCTCCGCCTATGTTTCATGATGAACATGATTTCCCCCGAAGCTGTGGCAAACAGCAAGCGCGCCTGGTTGAAAATCCTGTCGCGCTATAAAAAGCCCGACAGGCGTCGCAGCGCCGTCGAACTCGCCATCACCCTCATTCCCTTCGCCACGCTGTGGGCACTGTCTTCGGCCGCCTATGCCTATGGCCACTGGTGGGGTCTGGTCCTCATCCTTCCGGCAGCCGGCTTTCTGGTGCGGATCTTCATGATCCAGCACGATTGTGGCCACGGTTCCTTTTTTGCCAATCGCTATGCCGACGACTGGATCGGCCGTGTGCTTGGCGTGCTAACGCTGACGCCCTACGATTGCTGGCGCCGCGCCCACGCAACCCATCACGCCAGCGCAGGCAATCTCGACGAGCGCGGCACCGGCGACATCAAGACACTGACCGTCGCTGAATATCGGCAACTGTCGTGGCGGGGCCGGCTCGCCTATCGCCTCTATCGCCATCCGCTGGTGATGTTCGGCCTTGGCCCGATATGGATTTTCATGTTCGAGCAGAGACTGCCCCTGGGCATGATGCGGGGCGGTTTCACCCCCTGGGTGTCGTCGATGTCGACCAACCTCGCCATTGCGGTCATCGCCGCGCTGCTCATCTGGTTCGTTGGCCCCGGCGCGTTTCTGGTCGTGCATCTGCCGATCGTCATCCTCGCCGGATCGGCCGGCATCTGGCTGTTCTATGTCCAGCACCAGTTCGAGGAGACGGAGTGGACAAAGGACTCCGAGTGGGAATTCCAGCACGCTGCCCTGCACGGTTCGTCCTATTACGACCTGCCGCCGGTGCTGAACTGGATCACCGGCAATATCGGCGTCCACCACGTGCACCACCTCTCGGCCAAGGTGCCATGCTACCGGCTTCCGGAAGTGCTGAGGGACTATCCGGAATTGCGTGAGATCGGCCGCGTCACGCTCCTCGACAGCCTGCGCTGCGTCAAGCTGGCGCTGTGGGACGAGAGCCGCAGCAAGCTGGTATCGTTCCGCGAAGCGCGGATGGCCGTGTAGGCGCACCGCCGCACCTAAAGCGCGTCGCGTTCGACCAGCCTCATGCGAGGCGCTTTAGGTTCTTGTTTATGCATGCCGTTATCGCAAAACCGCTGAACACACTTTTGCGCGACATGCGTTAGGGGTGCGGCGGGCTCCAAGTTCCGAGCTTAAGCCGCCTGGCGGTGGTCGCGCATCAGGATCTCGCCTTGGCGGATCTCGGTGCCCAGCACTTTCAGGCATTCGCGCATGAACGCGGCAAGGCCCGGCCAGCCCTTGGCCGACACCAGATTGCCATCGACATGGGCGCCGGTCGGCGCAACATCGATATAGATGCCGCCGGCCAGCGTGACTTCCGGCTCGCAATATTGCAGTGCCGCGACTTCGCGGCCGCGCACGACGCCGTCGACTGCGATCAGGATCTGCACGCCGTGGCAGATGGTGAAGATCGGCTTTCCCGTCTCATGGAAATGCCGCACCAGCGCCTGCACGCGTTTGTCGATGCGGATATATTCCGGCCCGCGCCCGCCCGCCGCGTAGACGGCATCGTAGTCGGCGGGATTGACCTCGGAAAACGTCTTGTTGAGGATGTAGTCGTGGCCGAGCTTTTCCGTATAGGTCTGGTGGCCCTCGAAGTCGTGCAGCGACGTCTTCAGGATATCGCCGGCCTTCTTGTCGGGGCAAACGACATGGACGGTGTGGCCGACCGCATGCATGGCCTGTTCAAAGACGAAAATCTCGTACTCCTCGCTGAACTCGCCAACGAGCATCAATATCTTCTTGCCAGCCATACCCGGTTCCTCCCTTGTGGCCACATTTATTCGGATCGCGAAATAATGGGCCTATCCTAAGGCGGAGAGGCGCAAAATAAAAGGCTGAATCGGGAATGTGGTCCGACCAGACAGGCTTCTGGCCGTCTGGAGCGGATCAGCCGGGGCGCACCCGCCGCCAGGAATATTTCGGGCCTTTGGGCTCCGGCTTCACCGCCGGCTGATAGAACAGCGGCAGTCCGCCTGTGCGGCCTTGCTCGAGCCGCTTCAGCAGCACCGGGTGCGAGATCTCGAATTCGTCGAAGCCGAGGCGCAGCATATGCGGCAGCTGGTCGATAAGCACCTGCCCGGTGGCGCGCATGGCGCCGGTGAAGTGGTAACGGCTGCGCAGCAATTCGCCCTTGGAGAACGAGCGGCCGTCATTGAACGCCGGAAAGGCCAGCGCCACCAGCGACAGCTGGTCGAGCAGGCCGGCGATCTTGTCGAGCTGGTCGCCGGGCTGCAGCAGCACGCCGATGCGTTCCTTCGCCGACCGCCGCACCTCCGGATCAAGGCCGAGAAACGCCTGCAGCGGCAGGATGAAGCGGCCATTGCCGACCAGCGCCTCGGCGCTTTCGGCACGAACCCACTCGTCCTCGCGGAACCCATCCGGTGTCCACAGCCGCGTGCCGTTTTCGGCTATCAAGTCGCTCATCAAGAAAATTCCCAAGTCCAAAGAGTCTAAAGTGCAAAACACCCCAGGGTGCGTTGAGATTCAGGTCAGGCCGAGCCGGAGCCGAAGGCGGGCGCGAAGCGACCAAACTGCGTGGCTTCCAAGAACCGGAGCAGAGCGTACTCTTGGGTACGTGAGCACCGGAAGCGCAGGAAGCCGCCATTTGCAGGCCGGCTGAATATCAATATGCCCTAAAGTGAGGCGTCAGTCAGCGACCTTTCCAACCCCGACAAGTGGATGCCGCATTCGGTCTTGGCGTGCCCGGCCCAGCGGCCGCTGCGCGCGTCGTCGCCCGGTTGCACCGGCTGCGTGCATGGGAAGCAGCCGATCGACAGATAGCCATAGGCGACCAGCGGGTTTTCACGCAGCGCATGCGCGCGCATGTAGCCGGCCTGGTCCGATGTCGTCCAGTGCGCCAGCGGATTGATGCGGATGCGCGAGCCGACCGCCTCGAACACCGGGAGCGCTGCCCGGGTCGCCGCCTGGAAGCGCTTGCGGCCGGTGAACCAGGCGCGGAACGGCTCGACGCCGCGCGCCAGCGGCTCGACCTTGCGCACGTCGCAGCAGGCGTCAGTATCGGTCTCGTTCAGATTGCCGGTCGGGTCGATCCTTGCCAGCGCCGCATCGTCGGGCCTGATCACCCGGATATCGGTCAGCCCGAAATCGGCGGCCAGCGCGTCACGATAGCCGAGCGTCTCCTCGAAATGCTTGCCGGTGTCGAGAAAGATCACCGGCAGCGTGCGGTCGATCTCGGCGATCATGTGCAGCAGCACCGCCGAATCCGCGCCGAAGGACGAGACGGCGGCGATCTCGCCATGAAAGAATTCCCGGGTCGACCGCTCGATGATCTCCAGGGGCTTCAGATGGCCGTAGAGCGCGTCGAGACCCGCCGCTTGGGCGGCGATGCCGGCCTTGATGTTGACAATACGGTCAAGCGGCCTTGGCTTCGCCAGCATAGAGCGCCTCCTTGAACGGCGCAGGACCGACACGGCGGTAGGCGTCGATGAATCTTTCGTTTCTGTCCAGCCGAAGCTCGAGATAGGTCTCGACGATCTGCTCGATGGCATCGGTGATCTCTTCCGAACTGAAGCCGCGGCCGATGATCTCGCCGACCGAGGTGTTCTCGTCGGCCGAGCCGCCGAGCGTCACCTGGTAGAGCTCGGCGCCTTTCTTCTCGACCCCGAGGATGCCGATATGGCCGACATGGTGATGGCCGCATGCATTGATGCAGCCGGAAATCTTCAACTTCAATTCGCCGATCTCGCGCTGGCGCTCCAGTGAGGCGAAGCGCCGCGAGATTTCCTGCGCCACAGGAATCGAGCGCGCCGTCGCCAGCGCGCAATAATCGAGGCCGGGGCAGGAGATGATGTCGCTGATCAGGTTCGAATTGGCCGTCGCCAGCCCGATATCGACAAGCGCGTCATAGACCGCTTTGAGGTCGGCCCGCGCGACATGCGGCAGGATCAGGTTCTGCTCGTGGCTGACGCGCAGCTCGTCGAATGAATATTTTTCGGCAATGTCGGCGACCGCTTCCATCTGGCTGTCGGAGGCATCGCCTGGCGTCTCGCCGATGCCCTTGAGCGAGATGGTCACCGCGGCGTAGTCGGGATGGCGATGGGTGACCACATTCTGGTCCAGCCATTCGGAAAAGCTCTTGGAGTCGAGGCGGGCAAGCCTGACCGCCTCGTCGCCTTCCGGCCGGTCGACAAGCGGAGGCGGCGCGAAATAGGCATCGATGGCGCGGATGTCTTCTTCCGGCAGCCTGAGCTCGGCGTCCTTCAGCTCCTGCCATTCGGCCTCGACCTGGCGGGTGATCTCCTCGACGCCGGTCTCATGGACCAGGATCTTGATGCGCGCCTTGAACTTGTTGTCACGACGGCCGAAGAGGTTGTAAACGCGCAGGATCGCCGTGCAGTAGGACAACAGATCCGCTTCGGGCAGGAAATCGCGGATCTTCTTGGCGACCATCGGCGTGCGGCCCTGGCCGCCGCCGACATAGACGGCGAAACCAAGCTCGCCGGCGGCGTTCTTCTTCAGGTGCAGGCCGATGTCATGCGTCTGGATGGCGGCGCGGTCGCGCTCGGCGCCGGTCACCGCGATCTTGAATTTTCGCGGCAGGAACGAGAATTCCGGATGCACCGACGACCATTGACGCAGGATTTCGGCATAGGGGCGCGGATCGGCAACCTCGTCGGCGGCGGCGCCGGCGAAGTGGTCGGCAGTGACGTTGCGAATGCAGTTGCCGCTGGTCTGGATGGCGTGCATCTCGACGCTTGCCAGATCGGCCAGGATCGCCGGGATGTCCGACAGCGCCGGCCAGTTGAACTGAATGTTCTGGCGCGTCGTGAAATGCCCATAACCCTTGTCGTATTTGCGGGCGATGTGGCCGAGCATGCGCAGCTGCTTGCTGTTCAGCGTGCCATAGGGCACTGCGATGCGCAGCATATAGGCATGCAGTTGCAGATAGACGCCGTTCATCAGCCGCAGCGGCCGGAACTGGTCCTCGGTGATCTCGCCGGCAAGGCGCCGCGCGACCTGGTCGCTGAACTCGGCGACGCGGGCTTTGACGAAATCGTGGTCGAACTCATCGTAACGGTACATATTCAGGTCTTTCCGGGCGCGTCCGCCCGTTATTTTCTTCGTTCGAGCATGATCGCGATCATGCTTGTGTCATCTATGCCGCGCGTGCGGCTTGCAGACGGGCTTGCTTACCCAGATCGTTGCGGGTGGTCGGGCCGGCGGCACGGATCTTTTCGCGCAACCGGACCGCTTCGACCGTGCCGTTGGCCACGGTCACGTCTATCAGGTTGACGTCGACCACTTCGTTGGCGGCGGAGGCCTTGGCGCCGATCGCCTCCAGCCGGTCCTCGGCCGCCTTGTCATGGGCGATGTCGGCATGGTCGATGGTCTCGGCCCAGCCGCCATTGGCGTACCAGACGGCTATGCCGTCGGCGAGGCGGTTCGCGGTCAGGACTTTCATTGGCTCACTCCTTGCGCGGCAGACCGGAGCACGCTTTCCTGCCTGTGTGCCGCCAGCGGCTCGGACCGTTCGAAATTGGCGCCCGCCACCGCGTCGCCGATGATGGTCATCACCGGGCCGCTGAGGTCGGCGCGCGCCTCCAGCGACGGCAGGTCGGCGAGTGTGCCGTGGAAACGACGGCGGTTGGCAAGGCTGGCATTCTCGACCACGGCGACGGCCGTATCCGGCGACAGGCCGGCTTCGATCAGCCGGCCGGCGACCTCGGCGGCGACCGAGCGGCCCATATAGACGGCGACCGTCGCGCCGGAAATGGCGAGCTTTGCCCAGTCGGGCAGCGAATTGCCCTTGAGGTCATGGCCGGTGGTGAACACCATCGACGACGACACGCCGCGCAGCGTCAGCGGCAGCTCGAAATCGGCGGCGGCGGCGAAGGCGGCGGTGACGCCCGGAACCACTTCGTAGGCGACGCCGGCATCGCGAAGCGCCGCCATCTCCTCGCCGGCCCGGCCGAACACCAGCGGGTCGCCGGACTTCAGCCGCACGACACGCTTGCCGGCGTGGCCAAGCTCGACCAGCAGCGCATTGATCTCGGCCTGGCTCTTGGAATGGCAGCCCTTGCGCTTGCCGACCGGCAGGCGCTCGGCATCGCGGCGGCCCATCGCGACGATCGCCTCCGGCACCAGCGCGTCATGGACGATCACGTCGGCTTCCATCAGCAGGCGATGGGCGCGCAGCGTCAAAAGGTCCTCGGCGCCTGGACCGGCGCCTACAAGCGCGATATGGCCCGATGCCGGTTCTTTCGAAAGCAGCAGGCCGACGGCCGCATCATGCGCCTGCGAAAGCTCGCCGGCGTCGACAGCGCGGGCTGGCGCGCCGCCAAAGAAATCGCTCCAGAAGCGGCGGCGGGCATTGCCCTTCGGCAGCAGTCTTTCGGCGGTGTCGCGAAACGATGCGGCGAGCGCTGCGAGCGGACCGAGCGACGGCGACAGCATGCGGTCGATGCGGCTGCGCAGCATCTGCGCCAGCACCGGGCCGGCACCTTCCGTGCCGATGGCAATGGCGACCGGCGCGCGGTTGACCAGTGCCGGCGTGAAGAAATCGCATACGTCCGGCCGGTCGACGGCATTGACCGGAATGCCCAGCCGGCGCGCATCCCCGGCAACGCGCCGGTCGAGCGCCTCGTCACCGCTGGCGGCAAACACCATCACCGCACCGTTGAGATGTGCTGCATCATAGGCGCCGGCAATGTGGGCGGCCCCCGTCTCGGCGATAAAGGCCAGCAGCTCCGGGCTTGTTTCATCGCTGACGATGCGCAGCACAGCGCTCGACTGCGCGAGCAGCCGCGCCTTGGCCAGCGCTTCCTCTGCGCCGCCGACGATGGCTATGGCTTCGCCCTCGACCCGCATGAAGACGGGAAAGGCATTGAGCTTGGGCGTGGCTTGCGGCATGACGAGCGGAATCCTGGAACCGTTTGTCAGTTCTACGCGGGGGCGCGAAAAACCAGAAGGCACCCACTCGCGCATCGCTTCGTAGCAGGCAATCTCTTTTCTGCAAGCATGAAGGCCAAGAGAAAAAAATTCCACATTCAAATGCGGAGCAGATTGAAGCTGCTGTTGCAGCCCTTGGTCCGCTGCCTTTTTAGCGGCCGGAGGAGCTAACCACAAACCAGATTTTTCTAAATTCTATCAATTTAGTAGATTAAGCCTCCGGATGCTGACCGAGCGATCGACGGCAGCCCCGCACTCTCGCCGACCCCTGTCGGAGCACCGGGTCCGAGTGCCGGAACATTCCCGCCTCGGTACGCGTTTGCCCTATGGACCCGGGCCGGTCACACCCCTGCAGCAAAGGCCCGGCGATGGGTTCGAAAATCAAAAAGGAGCGCCCCATGAGCAACGTCAGACTGAAACGCGGACTGTGGATCGTGGTGGCAGATGGCGAAAAGGCGCTGTTCCTCGAGAACCGTGGAGACGTCCAATATCCCGACCTTCAAGTCGTGCACGAGATGGAGCAGGAAAATCCGGCAACCCGAGAACAAGGCACGGACCGCCCCGGCCGCTACAGCGACGGCCCTTCCGTCCACCGCAGTGCGGTCGAGGACACCGACTGGCACCGTCTCGGCAAGGAGCGTTTTGCCGAAGAGATTGCCGACAGGCTCTACAAGCTCGCGCATCGCGGCACATTCAAGGAGATCGTGCTGATCGCGCCGCCGCCGGTGCTGGGCGACATGCGCAGGAAACTGCACAAGGAGGTCACCGACAAGTTAACGGCCGAAATTCCAAAGACGCTGACCAACCACAGCATACCCGATATCGAGAGCCTGCTGCAGGCGAGCTGATCGGGCATCGGCGGCGTGCAATTTCCTTACTAATCCCAGGCTGGAGCAGGTCCTCCCGTGAAGGATGGGGAGAGGGGGTCGCAAGCGCTGGGGTTCCCCCTTCTCCCCGTTCTTCACGGGGGAAGGTGCCCGGCCGGCGGGATGAGGGGCAGCGCCGACAATTGACAAAACTCAGCCGCTCAAACGTGCTGGCCGCCGTTGATGTGAATTTCCGAGCCGGTCACGTAGGACGCCTGCTGCGAGCACAGGAAGAAAATGATGTCGGCAACTTCCGCCGTGGTGCCCAGCCGCCTCAGCGGGATCGTCTCGACGATTTTTTCTGTGCCCGGCGACAGGATCGCCGTATCGATCTCGCCCGGCGCAATCGCATTGACGCGGATGCCGTGCGGGCCGAAATCATGCGCCATTTCGCGGGTCAGCGAGCCGAGCGCCGCCTTCGATGTCGCATAGGCGGTGCCGGCGAAAGGATGCACGCGGGTGCCGGCGATCGAGGTGACGTTGACGATCGAGCCCTTGGCCGATGCCAGTTCCTTGAACAATCCCCGCGCCAGCATGATCGGGGCGAAGAAATTCACCTGGAAGACGTCGCGCCAGACATGCATCGGCGTGTCGATCGAGTTCATGCGGCTGTTGCCGTCCTTGAGCTTCGGCGAGATGCCGGCATTGTTGACCAGCGCATGCAGCTGGCCGCCATGTGCTTCCAGGCGGTGGCGAATCTCGGAGATCGCGATGCCGACATCCTCCTGGTCGGCGAGATCGACCTTGATATGGTCTTCCGGGCCGGCCGGCCACGGGCAGTCCTCGGCAAAGGCCTGGCGCGAGCAGGTGATGACGCGCCAGCCTTCGCGTGAAAAGCGCTTGACCGTGGCATGGCCGATGCCGCGGCTGGCGCCGGTCAGCACGATCGTCTTTCTGGTGTCGAGTTCAGCCATGTCGCTTGTCTCCAGGCGGACATGTAGCGGAACACGGTCGCGGTTGCGAGGGGGATCAGCCTCAGCCGCCCGTCAGAATATCCAATATCGAGGTCTGCCGCTTCTTGACCGGGCCGCCGACTTCGCCGGGCGGCACCGGGTGCTTGATCGATGCGGTGGCGCTGTCGACGCCCGGCATGGCCAGGCCGCCGGCATCGACCGTCTCGGCAGGACGCACGGGACGCGAGGCCGGCTGGGTAGCTGCTGTTGGCGGTGCCGACTGGCCCACGGAAGCGACCGGCGCCGGCGGCGCCGTGTCGGACGGTATCTCGTCCGGGACGATGGTGTCGGGCGGCGTCGACTTCCAGGTTCCAGGCAGCGGCCGCACCGGCACGCCCTCATGCGCGGCGACCATGAACTCGTGCCAGGCCTGCGCCGGCAGCGCGCCGCCGGTGACCTTCTTCATCGCGCTGCCGTCATCGTTGCCGAACCAGACGCCGGTGGTCAAATTGGCTGTATAGCCGATGAACCAGGCGTCGCGCGAATTCTGGCTGGTGCCGGTCTTGCCGGCCGCCGGCCAGGCGAACGCCGCCTTCCTGGCAGTGCCGATCTCGACCGTGCCGGTCATCATCGAGTTCATCATACCGACGACATCGGGCTTGACGACGCGCGGCGCACCGCCGCCATTGTTTTCGTAGAGCACCTTGCCGTCACTCGTCGTGACCCGGCGGATGAAATGGATGTCCGGCTTATACCCGCCATTGGCGAAGGGAACATAGGCCGAGGTCAGTTCCAGCGGCGTCACTTCCGAGGTGCCCAGCGCGATCGAGGTGTTGGCCGTCAGCTCGGACTGGATGCCCATGCGGTGCGCCGCCTCGACCACCGCATTCGGCCCGACTTCCATGGTCAGCTGCGCGGCAACCGAGTTCAGCGATTTTGCCAGCGCCGTCGCCAGCGTCACCTTGCCGAAATATTTGCCGCCGTAATTGTCGGGCGTCCAGTTGCCGATCTTGATCGGCGCGTCGTTGCGCACGCTGTCGGGCGTGCGGCCGGATTCGAGCGCCGCCATATAGACGAACGGCTTGAACGCCGAGCCCGGCTGCCGGCGCGCTTCCGAAGCACGGTCGAACTGGCTGGTCGAATAGTCGTAACCGCCGACCATCGCGCGCACCGCGCCGGAATTGTCGATCGACACCAGCGCGCCCTGGCTGACATTGAGTTTTTTGCCGCTCTGGTCGATCAGCCGGCGGATCGATTGCTCGGCGAGCTTCTGCAGCGTCAGATCGACGGTCGTGTCGACGACGATGTCGCGGCGCACGTCGCCGATCAGGTCGGGCAGTTCTTCCATGATCGTATCGGCGACGTAGTTTTCCGAGCCGGTCCAGTACGACGGCGCGCGTGTCGCCGGCGCGCTCATCGCCGTGGTCTGCTCCTTGGCGCTGATCTTGCCCTCGTCGCGCATCGCAGCGAGCACCAGCTGCGCGCGCTGCTCGGCCGCCTTCGGGTCGCGCGCCGGCGACAGCCGCGACGGCGCCTTGAGCAGGCCGGCGAGAAGTGCCGCCTCCGACAGCGTGACGTCACGCGCGCTCTTGCCGAAATAGCGGCGCGAGGCTGCTTCGACACCATAGGCGCCAGAGCCGAAATAGACCCGGTTGAGGTACATTTCGAGGATCTGGTCCTTCGTATGCTTGTGCTCCAGCCACAGCGCCAAGAGCACTTCCTGCACCTTGCGTTCCAGCGTGCGGTCCGGCGTCAGGAACAGGTTCTTGGCCAGCTGCTGGGTCAGCGTCGAGCCGCCCTGCGAAAAATGCCCGCCCAGCACATTGGTCACCATGGCCCGGGAAAGGCCGATCGGGTCGATGCCGAAATGCGAATAGAAGCGGCGGTCTTCGATGGCGATGACGGCCTCGGGAATATAGGGCGACATTTCGTGCAGGCCGACGGCCTCGCCGCCGCTCATGCCGCGATTGCCAAGCAGCTGGCCGTCGACCGAGACGATCTTGATGTTGGGGGCGCGATCGGGAATGGCCCAGGTGGTGGCCGCCGGCATTTTCGCGCCGTAATAGACGACGATGCCGGCAGTGGCGATGCCGCCCCAGATGGCCAGCACGAAGCACCAGTAGAACAGCCGGCCAAGCACGCCGAACACACCGCGCCGGCTCTTGCCGCGCCCGCCACGAGACGGCTTGGCCTTGGTCGATTTGCGCTTTGCAGCGGCTTTACGGTTGCTCGGCACGACGCGGTCCTCCTCGCTCACCGAAAAACCGGCCGAGGATCTCGCCCCTGGCGATGCCTCGAAGCTGGGCTCGATGCGGCTGTCTTTCCGGTTCGCCATGCGGTGTGCTGTCTTCCCGATGCTTATGGCTTGGGGTTGAAGACTAGATGCGGCGATTTAAGGGCGGGTTAAGTCGGGAAAAATCGAAGTCAAGTGTATTCAACCGTTTGCGGAGCAGGCGCGGCCCGCGACAGCGCCAAAGCCGGAAATGAAAAAACCCGCCTCGGCGGGCGGGTTGTTGGAGCCAATGAGCACCATAGCGAGATTAGTAGCATAGCTGCCGGCACAAAGCAAGAACAAAACACGCGTTGCCGCACAATAATCGCTCGGTTGGCGCTGCCCCTCACCCTTACCCTCTCCTCGTGAAGGACAGTGCGATGGGAAATCGCCGGCGTCGCGGCCAAGCCCCTTCTCGCCGTTCTCACGCGGAGAAGGGGCTTGGCAGGGGTTGAGGGGCAGCGCCGAGTTCGACCATTGCGACAACCCTCAGTCGTCCGTGTCCGGGTCGTCGGAGGCCGGCCGCCAGCTGATTGGCTCGATCTTCCTTTGCGTATGGCCGTCCGTATAGGCCCACCAGCCGGCATCGCTTTCGTCCCAGTCGCCGCCGGCCGCCTTCAGCCGGTCGAGCGAACGGTACTGGGCGATGCTCTCGTTCATCACGCCGTCGCTGTCCTGCCAGTAGACGGTGACCTTGGAACCGTCCTTTGGTGCCGTTTCGATCGGTTTTCGCGCAGCCATGTCAATTCCTCCCGGTGAAGCGAACGGAGGGCCGGGACAAGCGCCCTCGGTTGCTGGCCGATGGCCTTTATGAGAATTCGCTCCGGCGAGACATATGGCGTGGTTTTCGAGAACCGGAGCGCAGCGGACATTTGGGTCCGTGAGCACCGGAAGCGGAGAAAACTGCGCCAGATGGCCGCCGGAGTAGAATTATCATGAAGGCCATTAGCTGTGGGCGAAGATGTCCTCTTCATCCCAGCCCATCAGGTCGAGTTTCGCACGCGTCGGCAGGAAGCGGAAGCAGGCATCGGCCTCCCTGGTCCGGTTGTCGCGCGCCAGACGCGCGCTCAGTACGTCGCGCAGCCGGTGCAGGTAGAGCACGTCGGAGGCGGCATATTCGAGCTGCTCAGGCGACAGCGTCTCGGCTGCCCAGTCGGATGATTGCTGCGCCTTCGACAGGCCGACCCCGAGAAGCTCGAAGCAGATGTCCTTCAACCCGTGCCGGTCGGTGTAGGTGCGCGTCAGCCGCGACGCGATCTTGGTGCAGAACACCGGCTCCGGCATGACGCCGAAGGCGTTGTAGAGCACGGCAAGGTCGAAGCGGCCGTAATGAAAAAGCTTGGTAATGCTGCGGTTCTTGAGCAGGCTGACGAGGTTCGGCGCCTTCTTCTGGCCGGGCGCAATTTGGATGACGTCGGCCGAGCCGTCGCCCGGCGAGATCTGCACGACGCAGAGCCGGTCGCGATGCGGGTTCAGCCCTAGCGTCTCGGTGTCGATGGCGACCGCCCCGACATCGTAATGCAGCAGGCCGGGCAGATCGTTTTTGTGGAAACGTATGTCGCTCATCGTCTTTCTCCGGTCGCGGCCCCGTGCAGCGATGCGCGACGGACCGTGCCCGTCCTTGCCGCGATCCGGCGAAAAATCAACAAAAACTTGAGTCTGGCGCAATTTCAGCGTGTCAGCGCCTCGAGAATGCGCGCCCAGGAGCGCTGGCCCTTGTGGAAGGAGCTCATCTCGTACTTCTCGTTCGGCGAGTGGATGCGGTCGTCGTCGAGGCCGAACCCGACCAGCAGCGATTCCATACCGAGATAGGTCTGGAAATCGCCGACCACCGGGATCGACCCGCCGCCGCCGGTCACCACCGCCGGCTTCGGCCATTCGTCGGACAGCGCCTGCTTGGCCTTGGCCAGAAAGGGCGAGTCGTAGGAAAGCTGGATTGCCGGCGAGCCGCCATGCGGATGAAATTCGACCGAGCAGTCCGCTGGCACGCGCTGCCTGGCAAATGCCTGGAAGGCCGCGCGGATTTTTTCCGGATCCTGTTTGTGAACCAGCCGGAAGGAGACTTTTGCCGAGGCTTGCGCGGCGATCACCGTCTTGAAGCCCTTGCCGGTATAGCCGCCGATAATGCCGTTGAACTCGGCCGTCGGTCGCGCCCAGGTGAGCTCGAGCACCGAGCGGCCCTTTTCGCCGGACGGGATCGACAGGCCAATCGGGCCGAGGAAGGTCTCGGCCGTCTCGCCGAGCGACAGCCACGACTGCAATATCTGCGACGGCGTTTCCTCGACGCCGTCATAAAAACCTGGAATGGTGACGTGACCATCGGCATCGTGGATGTCGGCCAGGATCTTTGCCAGGATGCGGATCGGATTGGCGGCCGCACCGCCATAGAGCCCCGAATGCAGGTCGCGGTCGGCGGCAGTCACCGTGATCTCCTCGCCGACCAGCCCGCGCAGCGAGACGCAGATCGACGGCGTATCGCGGTCCCACATGCCGGTGTCGCAGACGAGCGCGAAATCGGCCTTGAGCTCGTCCGCATTCGCCTCGAGAAACGGCTTCAGCGACGGCGATCCGGACTCCTCCTCGCCCTCGAACAGGATTGTGATTCGGCACGGCAATCCGCCATGCACCTGCTTCCACGCGCGGCAGGCCTCGACGAAGGTCATCAGCTGGCCCTTGTCGTCGGCCGCGCCGCGGCCGGTGATCACCTTGTGGCCGGGCTCGATCTCCTTGACCGCCGGCGCGAACGGGTCGCTTTCCCACAGCTCGATCGGATCGACCGGCTGGACGTCGTAATGGCCATAAAACAGCAGATGCGGCGCGCCCGCCGGCCCATCGTGATGCGCGACCACCATCGGATGCCCCGGCGTGTCGCGCAAGCTGGCGTCGAAGCCGATCAGCTTGAGCTCGGCGACCAGCCATTCGGCGGCCTTGCGGCAGTCGGCGGCGTAGTCCGGATCGGTGGAGATCGACTTGATGGCGAGCAGGCCGAACAGGCGTTCCAGGCTCTGGTCGAAGTTCTTGTCTAGGCGGTCGAGAACAGGGGAAACTGCGGACATCTGGCGGGCCTTTCGATTCTGGCGGCAAATCTAGAGCCCATGCGGCGAAACGGAAAGCCCGCGACCGTTGGGCCACAGCTTCCCGTCCAACGGCAAAAAAATGCCGCCGTGGTGGAGGGGAACCACGGCGGCCTTTACTCGAAACGATGCGGCAGCCCGGAGAGGGGGGATAGGCTGCCGCAAGTGTCCGGGATAGGCGGGGGACGGGCCTTGCTCCGGACTTCGGCGAAAATTGCCGATGCCGTTTATCTGTGTCTGCGAACGTGGCGATTCAAGGGCACAAAAATTACACTTTTGTAACATAGGCGTGAGCGAACAAAGCTGCGGCCAGGCCGGCAGGGCCGGCCAAGCTCGCACGCCATTTGTCAGGGTGTTGCCGGAACCCTTGGCGGAAGCCGCCTTTGGCATGGACCGCGGCGCTGCGCCGCGCTATCCCTCGTGGCATGAAAAAAGGCGATCATCTCTTCCTTGTCGACGGCTCCGGCTACATCTTCCGTGCCTATCACGCGCTGCCGCCGCTGTCCCGCAAGTCCGACGGGCTGCCGACCAGTGCCGTGCTCGGCTTCTGCAACATGGTCTGGAAGCTGACGCAGGACGCCCGCAACACCGATGTCGGCATCGTGCCGACGCATTTCGCCGTGATTTTCGACTATTCGTCGAAGACCTTCCGCAACGACCTCTACCCCGAATACAAGGCCAACCGCTCGGCGCCGCCGGAAGATTTGATCCCGCAATTCGGCCTGATCCGCCAGGCGACCAGGGCATTCAACCTGCCATGCCTTGAGACGGAAGGCTACGAGGCCGACGATTTGATCGCCACCTATTGCCGGCTTGCCTGCGAAGCCGGCGCCGACACCACCATCATCTCCTCCGACAAGGACCTGATGCAGCTGGTCGGCCCGACGGTTGCCATGTACGACCCGATGAAGGACCGCCAGATAGGCGTTTCCGAGGTGATCGAGAAATGGGGCGTGCCGCCGGAGAAGATGATCGACCTGCAGGCGCTGACCGGCGATTCGGTCGACAATGTGCCGGGCGTACCCGGCATCGGGCCAAAGACGGCGGCGCAATTGCTCGAACAGTTCGGCGACCTCGACACGCTGCTCGCCCGCGCCGGCGAGATCAAGCAGGACAAGCGGCGCGAATCGATCATCGCCAATGCCGACAAGGCGCGCATTTCGCGTGACCTGGTGAGGCTGAAGAACGACGTGCCGGTGACCGAAGGGCTTGACGAGTTCGTGTTGCATGCGCCGGACGGCCCCAGGCTGATCGGCTTTCTCAAGACCATGGAATTCTCGACGCTGACCCGCCGCGTGGCCGAAGCGACCGGAACCGACGCGGGCGATGTTCCAGCCACCCCCGTCACCATAGAGCGTGCCGATACCGCGCATGGCCCCGATATGGGTTTTGGCCTGCCCGCGGCCGCCGAAAGCCCACCGCCGCCGGACGAAGCGGCGCTCGAAGCCCCGGCTGCAGCCAAGCAAGGCGACACCCCATCCCTGCTTTCGGCGCTTCGCCTGGAGGCTGCCATCACCCGCAAGATCGACACCAGCGCCTACGCCTGCATCCGCGACGCCGCGACGCTGAAGGTCTGGATCGCCGAGGCGATGGAGAGAGGCATCGTCGCCTTCGACGTTAAGGCCTCCTCGCCCGATCCGATGCGGGCCGAACTGATCGGCCTTGCCATGGCCGTCGCGCCTGGCCATGCCGCCTATGTGCCGCTTGCCCATAAAAACGGCAATGGCGACCTGCTCGGCGGCGGCGCGGTCGAAAACCAGATCCCGGTCCGCGATGCGCTGGCGTTGCTCAAGCCGCTGCTCGAGGACAAATCCGTCCTCAAGATCGTGCACGACATGAAATACCGCCTAGTCGTGATGAGCCGTCACGGCATCGAGATAGGCCCCTATGACGACACCATGCTGATCTCCTACGTGCTCGAGGCCGGCACCCACGGCGGCCACGGCCTGGAGGCGCTGGCCGATAAATGGCTCGGCCACGCGACCATTCCGCTGAAGGAACTGGCCGGTTCGGGAAGAAGCTTCGTCGGCCTCGATCAGGCCGACCTCGGCAAGGCGACGGCTTACGGCGCCGAGCACGCCGACGTCGCGCTCAGGCTCTGGCAGGTGCTGAAGCCACGGCTTGCCGCCAAGGGCCTGGTCTCGGTCTATGAACGGCTGGAACGGCCGCTGGTGCCGGTCTTGGCGCGGATGGAACAGCGCGGCATCTCCGTCGACCGGCAGATTCTGTCGCGGCTCTCCGGCGAACTGGCACAGGGTGCCGCACGGCTCGAGGACGAAATCTACCAGCTGGTCGGCGAACGCATCAACATCGGCTCGCCAAAACAGCTCGGCGACATCCTGTTCGGCAGGATGGGCCTGCCCGGCGGTTCTAAAACCAAGACCGGCCAGTGGTCGACCTCGGCGCAGCTTCTCGAAGACCTCGCCGCCGAAGGCCATGAATTGCCGCGCAAGATCGTCGACTGGCGCCAGCTGACCAAGCTGAAATCGACCTATACCGATGCGCTGCCCGGCTTCATCCATCCCGACACCAAGCGCGTCCACACCTCCTACGCGCTTGCCGCGACGACGACCGGGCGGCTTTCGTCCTCGGATCCCAATCTGCAGAACATTCCGGTGCGCACCGTCGAGGGCCGAAAGATCAGGACGGCCTTCATTGCCGAAAAGGGCAACAAGCTGGTTTCCGCCGACTACAGCCAGATCGAGCTGCGCGTGCTCGCCCACGTCGCCGAAATCCCGCAGCTCAAGCAGGCCTTCGCCGACGGCGCCGACATCCACGCGATCACCGCGTCTGAAATGTTCAACGTGCCGGTCGAGGGCATGCCTTCGGAAGTGCGCCGCCGTGCCAAGGCGATCAATTTCGGCATCATCTACGGCATTTCCGCTTTTGGCCTCGCCAACCAGCTGTCGATCGCGCGCGAGGAAGCCGGCGACTACATCAAGAAATATTTCGAGCGTTTCCCCGGCATCCGCGACTATATCGATGCGACCAAGGCCTATGCCCGCGAGCACGGCTATGTCGAAACCATTTTCGGCCGCCGCATCCACTATCCGGAAATCAGATCGTCAAATCCTTCGATCCGCGCCTTCAACGAGCGCGCCTCGATCAACGCCCGCCTGCAGGGAACCGCCGCCGACATCATCCGCCGCGCCATGATCCGCATGGACGAGGCGCTGGAAAAGGCCAGGCTTTCTGCCCGCATGCTGCTGCAGGTGCATGACGAACTGGTTTTCGAGACCGTCGAAGCCGAGGTCGAGGCGACGATCCCGGTCGTCTGCCACGTCATGGAGAACGCCGCCATGCCGGCGGTGTCGATGTCGGTGCCGCTGCACGTCGACGCCCGCGCCGCCGACAACTGGGAAGAGGCGCATTAGCGTGCGGACGTCCGCGGCCGACCAATTGTAATCTGTAGCGATCTTTCGCGCCCCCTCTGTCCTGCCGACATCAAAAGGTCGCCACCGCTATGTTGCGGCCTAACCGGCCTCAAGCCGCCTCGGCCAAGCACTTCGCACATGTCCCACGAAACTCGATCACCGCCTTCTTGGCGGCGAAGCCGGTCGAGCGCACCCATTCGTCGAGCCGGTGGCCGACATCATGGTCGGAGAACTCGGTCACCTGGCCGCAGGTGTCGCAGATGGCAAACGCCGTCATCGAATGGCTGTGGTCGTGCGGCTCGGCACAGGCGACGAAAGAATTGAGGCTTTCGAGCCTGTGCACGAAGCCGGACTTCACCAGCGTGTCGAGCGCCCGATAGACCTGCAGCGGCGCGCGAAAACCGCGCTCGCGCAATTGGTCGAGCAACGTATAGGCGCTGAGCGGCCCGCTGGCGGCCTCGAGTTTCTCGAGAACGCAAAGCTGGTTCTTCGTCAGTACATCCCTTGCCGCCATGATCCCGTTCCAAGCCGCTTCCGTGCCGATCGCTGCCATTAGGCATGCAATCCGGCCTCTTCCACTGAGATAGCGACGAACTGCCTTTTTTGCTACTGTTTGTATTCGCAGCCGATGGTCGGCTGGCCGGCGACGCCCATATTCAAAATACTGACATCCTCGGCCAGGCTGGCCGTGCTTGAAGATTCGATCGGGCTTGGGGAAGCAATCATGATCAAGGTGACGCGGCGGACGCTGCTTGCCGGCACGTCCGCGCTGGCCGCTGCCGGCCTGGTGCCGTTTCGGGCATTCGCAGCGGCGCGCACCTACCATGCGCTGCTTGTTGCCTGCACCGATTATCCGAACCTGCCGAAGAAGAACTGGCTGATCGGACCGAAGAACGATGCCGGCCTGGTGCGCGATTACCTCCTGAAGTACACGCCCGCGCCGGTGAAGTTTTCAGCCGAAAACGTCGCGCTGCTCGCCAAGGATGTCGAAGGCGCCAACGGACCGCCGACACATGCGGCGATCAAGGCAGCACTCGCCGACCTTGCCGCCAGGGTCCAGCGTGACGATTTCGTCTACCTGCATTTGTCCGGTCACGGCGCGCAGCAGCCGGCGGCGAACAAGGGCGACGAGACGGACGGCCTCGACGAGATTTTCTTGCCGTCCGACATCGACAAATGGGTCAACCGCGAAACGGGCGTGCCCAATGCGCTGGTCGACAACGAGATCGGCACCGCGCTCGACGCTATCCGCGACAAGGGCGCCTTTATCTGGGCCGTATTCGACTGCTGCCATTCCGGCACTGCGACGCGCGCCGCCGAGGTCGACGACGAGCTGGAACGCAAGGTCGAGTTCGCCGATCTGGTCGGCGGCGACGACGCTGCCAGGGCGGCTGCGGTGAAAGCCTATGACGAGATTGCGTCGGCCGCGCCGCGCGGCTTTGACGAGGACGGGCAGCGCAAGCCGGCCTTCAAGCTGACGCCGACCGGCGCCGAGCCGACCACCAAAGGCAAATTGGTCGCCTTCTACGCGGCGCAGACGGTGGAGACGACGCCCGAGATGCCGCTGCCCAAGGGCACGGCCGATGCGCCTCGATTCGGGCTGTTCACCTTCACCATCCTGTCGAAACTGGCCGAGAATCCCAACATCACCTACCGCCAGCTCGGCCAGGCCGTGCTGCAGCAATATTCGGCGGACGGCCGCACCCGGCCGACGCCGCTGTTCGAAGGGGAACTCGACGCCCGCGTCTTCGGCACCGACAAGACAGACGCGGTCATGCAATGGCCGATCGTCATCGAGAACGACAAAGCCACGATCGGCGCCGGACTGCTGCATCGCCTCACCCCAGGCAGCAGGCTCGCAATATTGCCCTCGGCGCTGTCGCCGCTGTCGAACGCGCTTGGCTATCTCCAGGTGCAGTCGGCGAAAAACCTGGAAAGCCGGGTCAAGCCGGTCGAGTTCGGCGGCAAGCCGGCGATCAAGCTGGCCGACATCCCCGCCAATGCCTATGCCCGGCTCGCCGAGCTCGCCGTCGACTACAAGCTCGTGATTGCGCGGCCGGCGGCGACCAAAGGCCTCGAGAAAGAGGCCGCGCTGGCGAACTCGGTTCTCGACGATCTGGCGGCCAGGGAGAACTCAGGGTTCCACATCGCGCTGGTCGAGCCGGGCAAGAGCGCAGATCTGCGTCTCGCCGTGCTGCGCGAGAACGCCATTGCCGGCGCCGCCGAAGATGCCACCGACGCGCCGGCGCTGTGGTTCCTGCCGGCTTCGGGCGACATGACGCTCAAGGAGGGCAGCAAGCCGCCGATGATCGTCATTCATCCGGACGACCGCGAAAAGTTGGTCGATGCAGCGGCCAAGAACCTGACGAAAATCTTCCGCGCCATCGGCCTGTCGAGGCTGGCCGCCGCTTCCGATTATCGGCCGGAAGAGGTCAGCGTCGAGTTCCGGATCAAGCGTTTTGATAGCGACACGCTGCAGCCGATCGAACCGTCGACGGTGCCGCGTGTTTCGCCCGACGATCAGGTCCACGTGCTGGCCAGGAACGGTTCGACCGATCTGGTCGACATCAACGTGCTCTATGTCGGCTCCGACTATTCCATCCAGCATTTTCTTGCCGAGCGCCTGACCGAAGGCGCCGTGCTCGAGGAAGGCCTGTTCAAATTCACCGACACCAGCTTCGGCATGGAGCGGATGATCGCCGTCTTGACCGAAGCACCGCCGCAGAGCGAGAAGCAGGATCTGAGTTTCCTGGCGCAAGAGGGCGTTGTCTCTGTAACGCGCGGACTTGGACAACCAAACTTCTCCGATATGCTGGCCGATATCGGCAGGGCGCCGGCGACGCGTTCGGCCATGCGGCTCACCGACGACAAGGGGTCGAAGGGCGCCGTGATGATCTTCCCGATGGAGACGGTGCCGCGCGCCTGAGGCGGGGTCAGGTGCCCGGCCGGGCCTCTTGCCTAATCGGCTGATAATGAACATTCTTCGACCGCTGCTGTCGGCGGCCGAACGGAACGGATGAGGGCGTTCGTGAACAGGATCGTATTTTCGTGGCGCGCAACAACCGCCGGTCTTGTCGCCGGGCTGCTGCTGGCCGCCAATGCTTCGGCGGACGAGGCTTGCGGCCTTTGCGCTAAGGAGGTCGTCATCAATTCCGAACTGGCGAGCTGCTTTCTCGACCAGTACGACCAGATCGCCAAAACCGGCAACGCCGCCGTCATCGTCGATCTCAGCAGCTGCACCTCACGCGGCGTGGTCGAACCATTGCCGTCGCCGGGCAAGGCGCAGGTGGCGCCTGACGTGCAGTTCATCGTTTCGCGGGCGCAGCTGGATTGCCTGAAGAAGAAGCTGGAGACGCCGGGCATCGTGCTCGACCCGTCCGCCACCATAGACCTGGACAGCTGCGGATGACGAAAGCGGGGGGCAACGCAACGCAGCAGGCAGTGACGGCGCCGGTGCCGCAAAAGAAGCCGGTGTCGCTGCCGGAAACCGTCGAAGGCCTGCCGTGGGTGAGCAATCACGAGGTCAAGAAGGAGGCGAACCCATTCACCGATCGCGACTGGCGCATGCTCGTCTATGCCTGGTCCGGATTGCTGGTGCGCCTGGCGATCATCTTCACCCTGATCTTTTCGGTCTACCAGTTCCTGGCGAACCAGGAGCAGAAGCGCGTCGAGCAAACGATGTCGCTGGTCGAGCTCTGGGAAAGCAAGGATTACCAGCAGGCGCAACGGGCCCTCAAGCAACGCCTGGCGGCGCTCAACGCCAAATACGGCAATCTGCTCAGTGCCAATCCGACGCCGACCGAGGAACAGGTGTTCAGACAACGCATCGGCATCGAAGCGATGAGCGCAACCGGCGGCGACATGCCGCTTGCCGAGTTCAGCGACAATTTCGACCGCATCGTCTATTTCCTCAACCGCCTTTCCTCCTGCGTCGAAGGCGGGCTGTGCTCGCGTGAGGTCGCCGAGTCCTATTTCCGCGACTATGCCGCTTCCTTCTGGAGCTATTTTGCCGGCTATATCGACAAGGAGCGCAAGGCCGGTTCACCGACTTTCGCCCAGCCGATCGAGAACTATGTCCGCCAGGCGCCACCCTCGGCCCAGTCCAGATAATCCCGAAAAATGCGAAGCCGGCGACGGAAATGCTCCGCCGCCGGCTAGTTCTCCGCGATGATCGCGGCGGGAACTCTGCAGGCCTATTTGTACAGGCTGTTGATCCACTGGACGTTGATGGCGTTCAGACGCACGGCGGTGTTGGCATCCGGGCTCTCGGCCACGTTCACGCCGGTGATGACGCGCTGCTTTGAGCCATTGTCATAAGCGTAGACCGAGCTGCCGCTCGATCCCGGATAAGTGTCGCAGTCGTACTGGAAATACTCGGTGGCGATGTGTTCGGCGAGCACTTCGCAGGTCGCCTTCCACATCGTGCCCATCGGCTTGTCGCCGGGATAGCCGACGATGTTGGCGGTGAAGTCGCCGAGATCCACATAATCGGCATAGCCCAGCCAGCCGAGGTTGGTGCCGACATCCTGCTTCAAGGTGACGATGCCGAGATCCCATGGCACGACCGAGCCGTAAAAGCCCTGATAATTGTCGATGAAGCCCTGGACGATATAGGCGCTTTCATAGGTGAAGGCGCCGAACGGTGCGTCGTCGGCAGTCTTGCCGTTGAGAGCCGGCACGAACAGGATATCGTCCAGCCAGGCCTTGTCTTCGTGGCTGTAGAGGCAGTGCGCCGCGGTGAGCACCGTGCGCGGGCCGATCAGCGTCGCCGAGCAGCTGCCATAGCTGCCGCTCTTCGATTTGCCTTCGAGGTAGCCGATCGCGGTGAACGGGTAGGTTTTGGTATTCTTGATCTGCTCCCGGTCGTCCGTCCCGAACACCTGGCGGCCGGCCTCTTCGCCTCCGCTCAGCCCGGAATTCTGGGACTTCTGTCCCTCGGCGGGCGCGTTCATTTCCTTGATGACAAGGTCCTTCAGCGTCTCGTTCGGATCGATCTTGATGTCCTTGCCATCGGCGGAGCGGCCGACGATGCCATAGGATTTGACGGCCGTTGCTTCGTCGGTGAGCGGCGCGGCGCGGTTGGCCTCGTCCTCGGTCAGTTTCGGCGGGGCGATCGGTTTCGCCCGGCCAGGCTTGTAATCGCCCGATGTCACGTCACGCATGCTTTCGCCGTTGCCGGCGTTGGCGGAACCTGGCTCGGCAGCCAAGGCAGGAACCGCCCACATTGCGGTGGAAAGCAACGCGGACGCAATAATGCACTGTGTCAGTTTTGTCATGGTGAGACTCTCCCAAAAGTCAGCAAGGACTGGATCAAGATATAGAAATATTGTCGAGATCGTGGTGGCGCCGAAAAATGAATTTGGTTGCCGGCGCCTTTACCGGGCCATTATTCAGTGCAGCCAGTTTAGGTCCCGCCAAAAATGCCCGCAACGGTATACTGCCTAAAATAATCCAACATTGGCAACGACAAATTGCTTCCACATAGCCCGTGGGGGATTATAGATTTGGGCGGGTTTGGCTCGACACCACGATTTAGCAAAAGTGGTACTCGGTTTTTTGACGGATCACGCTCCACATCGGCGCATGATCGGCTCACCGGCCGGTTCCCCTTTCAGTGGATCACGCGTCGAGGCTGATCTGTCGGAACATCGTCTCAGGGGGTTCGAGGTGAAGATCATCCATAGGTTCAGACCGATTGCTGCAGCCTCGCTGCTTGCCATCGCGGCGGCCTTGCCGGTCGTCAATTCCGTTCATGCCACGGACGCGGCCGCCCGGCCGGAGGCGGCGATCTCGCCGATGAAACGCGTGGCCGAGGCCAGGGCAAAAGCCAAGGCGGAGAACCCCGACGGCACCGATCGCGTCTACGGCGGCAAAGAGGCCGAGAAGGGCGCCTATCCGTTCCAGGTGGCGTTGCTGACCACCGGCAAACTGGACGAAAGTCCGGCCTCGCAGGCGAATGCGCAGTTCTGCGGCGGCAGCCTGATCGCGCCGCAATGGGTGCTGACGGCGGCGCACTGCCTCAACGACGACGGCGAGCCGATTTCGCCTGATGTGGTCACCGTGCTCACCGGCGCCACCGATCTCAGCGAGGGCAAGCGCTACAAGGCGGTAGAGATCATCGTCAACGAGGGCTACAGCGAGCAGACGCTGGACAACGATCTCGGCCTGATCCGGCTGGCCGAGCCGGCCGATGCCCCGACCATCAAGATTGCCCGTGAGCCGACCCCCGACGCCGGCAAGACCACGGTCACCGGCGGGGCAAGATGCAGGACGGAACATTTCCCACCGCGCTGATGGTTGCCGACTTGGACCTCCAGCCGAACGCAACCTGCAACAACGGCATCAGGGCGATTTATGCGCGTGATTTGAAGGCTGCGCTCGGCGAGCTCGCCCGCCGCATGCGTTACTCGGAAAGGGGCATCGAGGCGGCCGCCAATGCAATTGCTGCTGATATGGCCGATCCGCTGACCGGCAACATGATCTGCGCCGGCACCGTCAGCGGCGAGCGCGACGCCTGCAATGGCGACAGCGGCGGACCGCTGTTCATGACCGGCGCCGATGGTCCGGTGCAGGTTGGCGTCGTCAGCTGGGGCGAAGGTCCGGCCGACGGCAGCACCGCCTGCGGCCACAAGAACGCCTACGGCATCTACACGCGGCTGGCGAATTACACCGGCTGGATCGAGGAGAAGATGAAGACGGCAGCGCCTGCAGCGCCCAAAGCCCTCGGCACGGCGCAGAAGCCCGCCACGCCCTGACCGGTGTCATTTGCTGAATGACGGCGGGAGCAATCCCGCCGTTTCTGCCCGGAACCTTAGGTTGGGACTAGAACCAGCGATCGCGGCGCTGGTCTGTGGCGGCCAAGGCGAGGCCCAGTAGCGCCCCTACGGCCGCTCCGAGTATGAATGCGGACGATACCGTGCCGGGATTCTCCTGGACGACCCCGGAAACCGTCTGCGCCCTGTTGCGCAGGGCTTGTGCCGTCCGCGAGGCGCGCTCGGCAGCGCTGTCATACCAGTCGCCGGCGTCTTCGATCGCCTC
This sequence comes from Mesorhizobium sp. M0904, assembly GCF_040319475.1. Taxonomy (NCBI): domain Bacteria; kingdom Pseudomonadati; phylum Pseudomonadota; class Alphaproteobacteria; order Hyphomicrobiales; family Phyllobacteriaceae; genus Mesorhizobium; species Mesorhizobium sp. M0904. Next base: position 51,356 of record NZ_JAMYOC010000019.1, read on the forward strand.
TTCCGCGCGTTCGGCCAAGGTCCGATTGATCTTGCTTATCTCGCGCTTCAGCTGCGCGACCTGCTTTTCCAGGGCTTCCTGAGCTTCACGTTGAGTCATCTTCGGTGTTGCGGATTCGTTCGGTTCGTCGGCCATGGTAATCTCCTTTGCTCAGGTTCGGCTCAACGGCCGGCCCGCTATCTAGGTTCCTCCGCAAAACGCATCTGTCCGGTGTTTGTTCGATGAGAGACCGGGTTTTGTCCGGCAGTGTGCGAAATCGGCCTGAACATAGGATCGTTCCGGCGCTCCCCGCGTTGGTGAAAACGCCACAAGGGAGGAACCGTCATGGACAACGATCGGCATGAAAAGATTCGGCAGCGAGCCTATGAAATCTGGATGCGCGAGGGCCGCCCGGATGGCGCGCATGAGCGTCATTGGCAGCAGGCGAAGCAAGAGCTTGGCTACGATGAGACGACGACCGGCCAGGCTGATGATGACGCGGCCGAGCACGGTCCCACTGGAACGATCGCCAGTTCCGACGTTCTGACGGTCGAGGCACTGGCGATGCGCACCGGGATAACCGGTGATCAGGCGCAAGAGCTGATCGACAGGCTTGGCAACGACAGGGCGACGCTCGAGCAAGCCGCGCGGAACATCAAGGCAGCCGAAAATTAGAGCCTGTTTGAGGAGAAATCCCCAACGTGCCTCTGGCGTGATTCATCGCACGCTCTTAGCGGCGCTCGACACCCTTTGCCGCCAGCATGTCGTCAACGGCTGCCGACATCAGAAATTCCGACAGCCGCTCGGCAGCTTCTGCGTTCGTTGAACCGGCACTGATGCCAATGGCGAAGTCGACGTAACTTTGGAGTTCTGCCGGAAACCGACCGACAAGCACGACCTCGGGAGCGGCCGCGAAAATCGAAGTCACGGGAACGACCCCCAACTCGGCTTCCCCACGGCCCACGGCTTGCGCTGTCTGTCCTCCTGGTATGGCTACCAGCTTGGGCTTCACCTCATCCGCTATCCCCAAACGTTCCAGCAAACCGGAGAAGTAGCCACCGCTGGTTCCTTCACTGGCGTAGGCGATCGATCTGGCGCTCTTCAACGCCTGTTCGAATGCTTCCACGGACCCGATATCGAGCGGTCGACTGCCTGCCTTGGCTGCCACCCCCATTGCTATCCGGCCAAACGCCACCTGGCTCCCCGCCTTGACCTTTCCCGAGGCAGTCAGATCCTGAACCAGGTCCGGATTGGTGATGACGAGGTCAAAAGCTTCCCCAGCTTCAATCTGCTTCTTTACTGTCGGATTGAGCTCCCACCTGACCGCAACCGTGAATCCTGTGGCCGTTTCGAACTGGGGTATGAGGGATAGGATGGCGGGGCGGACCGCAATAGCGCCAAAAAGCCGGGTTTCCTGATTCATCGCCTAACCCCGAATCGGGCGAAACGACCTTCTTGCAATACCCATCCAGCTGCCCGGCCATTCCATGCTCAGCGTCCCGGAAGCCGTCGCCCTTCGGCCACCGGATACCGTCGTCGCCTACTTCCTCGGCGGCCCCTTGCGCTCGGCCGATGCCGCCCAGAGGTTGATGTCGGACTCGCGGGCAAAGGTGTCGATCTCGGCGAGCTCGGCATCGCTGAAGTCGAGCGCCTTCAGCGCCCCGACGCAATCCTCGACCTGTTCCGGCCGGCTGGCGCCGATCAGCGCCGATGTGACCCTGCCCCTGCGCAGCACCCAGGCCAGCGCCATCTGCGCCAGCGTCTGGCCGCGGCGGCGGGCGATGACGTTCAGCGCCTCGATATTGGCGATCGATTTGTCGTTGATGAATGCCGGGCGCAGCGACTTGCCCTGGCTGGCGCGGCTGCCATCGGGGATGCCGCCGAGATATTTGTCGGTCAGCATGCCTTGCGCCAGCGGCGAGAACACGATCGAGCCGACGCCAAGCCCCTCCAGCGTATCGAGCAGGCCATCATCCTCGACCCAGCGGTTGAGCATCGAATAGCTCGGCTGATGGATCACGCAAGGCGTGCCGAGCTGCTTCAAAATGTCGGCGGCCTCGCGGGTGCGCTGCGAATTATAGGAGGAAATGCCGGCATAGAGCGCTTTGCCCGAGCGCACCGCGTGATCGAGTGCGCCCATCGTCTCTTCCAGCGGCGTGTCGGGGTCGAAGCGGTGCGAATAGAAGATGTCGACATAGTCGAGTCCCATCCGCTTCAGGCTCTGATCGAGGCTGGCCAGCACATACTTGCGGCCGCCCCATTCGCCATAAGGTCCTGCCCACATTTCGTAGCCGGCCTTGGTCGAGATGATCAGCTCGTCGCGATAACCGGCAAAGTCCGTCCGCAGGATCTCGCCGAACGCCCGCTCCGCCGAGCCGGGCGGCGGGCCGTAATTGTTGGCGAGATCGAAATGCGTGATGCCCAGATCGAAGGCCCTGCGCGTGATCGCCTGCTTGGTTCTATGCGGCGTGTCGTCGCCGAAATTGTGCCACAGCCCAAGCGAGATCGCCGGCAGCTTCAGGCCGGACCGCCCGCAGCGATTGTAGACCATCTTTTCGTAGCGGTTTTCGGCGGGAACATAGGGCATGGGAAATCCTCATATCGAAACGAGCCGACAGCTGCCGCCGCGATGACGGGCAAGTCGAGGCCGGCCCACCCTTAGCCTCTCCCCGCGCAAACGGGGAGAGGCTTTTTGCGGTGCTTGGGAGGTGCGCCGCCTACTTGGTTTTCTTCTTCGCCAGCAGCTCCTTCGCCGCCTTGACGCCGAGTGCCGCGGGCCGCTCGCAGCTGGTCTGCATGGCGACGAACTTTCCGGTTTCGCCCGAACGCAACAGGCCGGTCATGACGTCGACGGCATGCAGCGCCAGTTCCATCGAGCAGCGGTGCGGCCGGCCTTCTCTGATCGCGATCGCCATGTCGGCCAAACCGGCGGTGCGGTAGTTGGCCATCATGCCTTGCGAATGCATCTCGTTGGGCACGCCGAACGGATGCGGCCATTTCGGCAGCTTCTTCACCGGCTTGGCGGCTTCGGTGTAGCGCACCTCGCCGCCGAAGAAGTTCGGATCCGGCACGAACACCGTGCCCGCCTCGCCATAGAGCTCCATCGGAGCGTGGCCGTGGCTCCAGACATCCCAGCTGGTGTTGAGCGTCACAACGGCGCCGTTCTCGAATTCCAGCACGCCATGGATCGTCGTTGGCGTGGAGACCGGTATCTTTTCGCCGGCGCGCGGCTTCGAGCTGATGATGCGTTCCGTCATCGGGATCGAAGCGAAGGCAGCGACCCGCTTCACCGGCCCGATCAGCTGGATCAGGTTGGTGATGTAATAGGGTCCGATATCGAGCACCGGCCCGGCGCCCGGCTGGAAGAAGAAGTCCGGATTGGGGTGCCAATGCTCCATGCCATGGCTCATCACATGACAGGTGCCGCTGGTGACCTTGCCGAGCCTGCCGGTGTCGATCAGGTCGCGGACAAGCTGGTGCGCGCCGCCAAGGAAGGTGTCGGGGGCAGAGCCGATGCGCAGCCCCTTGTTTTCCGCCCGTTTCTTCAGGTCGAGCCCTTCCTTGACCGACAGCACGAAGGGCTTCTCCGAATAGACGTGCTTGCCGGCGTCGAGGATCTGCTTCGACACCTCGTAATGCACCGCCGGAATGGTCAGGTTGACGATGATGTCGATATCGTCGGCCTTGAGCAGCCCCTCAACGGTCTCGGCGCGCAGCTTGAACTCCTTTGCCCGCGCTTTCGCCGCTTCCATGTTGATGTCGGCGCAGGCGCGCATCTCGATGCCGCGAAACAGCGGCGCCAGCGAGAAATACGCCTTCGAGATGTTGCCGCAGCCAATCACGCCGATGCCAAGTTTTGTTGCCATGCTGATGTGCTCCTAATAGGTCTTGGCGGCTGCGATGGAGCGGCGGGCGAAGCGCTCGATGTCGTTGGGATTGTCTTGTTCCATGACGTAGTATTTCGCAGCGCTTTTGGCGCGCAGCGCCTTGATCAGGCCGGGCCAGTCGATGGTGCCGTGGCCGACGTCGGACCAGCCGTCCTCGTCGAGGCCCTCGCCCGGCTTGGCCAAGTCCTTGACGTGGACGGCTACGATGCGCTTGCCGTGCTTCTCGATCCAGGGCAGCGGATCGACGCCGCCCCGCACCACCCAGGCGACATCCATCTCCCAGCCGATGTCGGGCGCGGAGGACAGGATATGGTCCTGCGGCACCGAGCCGTCGGCGAGCGCCTTGAATTCGAAATCATGATTGTGCCAGGCAAAACCATAGCCGGCTTTCCTGGCCGTCTCGCCGACCTTGGCCAGGCGTTCGCCGAAGCCGCGCCAGCCGGCCGCGTCGGCCGGCCTGAACTCGGCGTTCAGGAAGGGGCAGATGAGCAGCGTGATGCCGAGCGCATCGGCCGTCCTGCGCACGCCGTCGAAATCCTTCTCGAGCGCGTCGATCGAGAAATGCCCGGTCGGCATGGCAAGGCCGTTCTTGTCGAGCTCGGCACGGAACGCCTTGGGATCGTCATAGACGCCACCGAACCCTTCGACTTGGCTGTAACCAAGCTCGCCCAGCATTTTGAGCACGCCCTCCCAGGGCTGGAAATTACGCGCGCTGTAAAGTTGGAATGACCAGTTCATCGTCTCTGTCCGTTTCTTGGGGATGGTTAGTCTTGGGGGGAAATGGAAAAGTCTTGGGAGGCTAAAATCAGGCTCTAGAGGCGGTTACCTGTGGCGGCGTCGAACAGCGAGGCCCGCATCGGGTCGAAACCGATGCCGACCGCCTCCGCGTTGTTTGGCGTACGCTCGGCTGTCACCCGTACCGTGAAATTCTGGCCGGCGAGCTTCAGCCAGACCAGCGTGTCGGAACCCATGGGCTCGACGACCTCGACATTTGCCGTGGCTGCGAACGGCCATCCCGTGCCGCTGTTGAACGCCACGTGCTCGGGGCGGATGCCGAACACGGCCGGCCCTGGCACCGGGTCCTTCTCGAAAGCATAGGTGGCCAGCGGTATCCGCACATCCTCGGCGACGAAGTGCCAGTCGCCTGCCGCTTGGTCAAGTCTGCCGTCGAGGAAGTTCATTGCCGGCGAGCCGAGGAAGCCGGCGACAAACCGGTTGACCGGCCGGTTATAGATGGTCTGCGGCGCATCGAGCTGCTGGATGACCCCGCCCTTCATCACCGCGATACGGTCGGCCAGCGTCATCGCCTCGATCTGGTCGTGGGTGACGTAGATCATGGTGTTCTCAAGCTTGCGATGCAGCAGCTTGATTTCGACGCGCAATTCTGCGCGCAGCTTGGCGTCGAGGTTGGAGAGCGGTTCGTCGAACAGAAAGACATCGACGTCACGCACAAGTGCGCGCCCGATCGCCACACGCTGGCGCTGGCCGCCGGACAGGGCCGCCGGCTTGCGATGCAAAAGCGGTTCGATCTGCAGGATCTCGGCGGCCCGGGCGATGCGCTTGGCGATCTCGTCCTTGGCGAGACCGGCAACGCGCAGCCCAAACGACAGGTTCTTCTCCACCGTCATCTGCGGATAAAGCGCGTAGGACTGGAACACCATGCCGATGCCGCGATCCTTGGGCTCTTCCCAGGTGACGTTCTTGCCCTTGATGAAGATGCGGCCTTCGGAAACGTCGAGCAGCCCGGCAATGCAGTTGAGCAAGGTCGACTTGCCGCAGCCGGACGGGCCGAGCAGCACGATGAACTCGCCTTCGGCGACATCGAGGTTGAGCGTCTGCAGCACTGATATCGCGCCGAAATTCAGCGACAGGTTCTGGATCGAGACGCTGGTGCCGTTTGCCCCGTTGCTGCCGTTTGCCGCAACGCTGCCGTTTGCGTTCATCGCCATCATCCTTTCACCGCGCCGGCGGCGATGCCGCGCACAAACAATTTTCCGGACAGGAAATAGACGATCAGCGGCACCAGGCCGGTCAGGATGGTGGCTGCCATGTTGACGTTGTATTCCTTCACGCCTTGCACCGAGTTGACGATGTTGTTGAGCTGCACCGTCATCGGATAGGTGTCGGGGCGGGTGTAGACGACGCCGAACAGGAAGTCGTTCCAGATGCCGGTCACCTGCAGGATGATGGCGACGACGAAGATCGGCAGCGACATCGGCAGCATGATGCGGAAATAAATGCCCCAGAAGCCGGCGCCGTCGACACGCGCTGCCCGGAACAGCTCCTCCGGCATGGAGGTAAAGTAGTTGCGGAACAACAGCGTGAGGATCGGCATGCCGAAGATGGAATGGACGATCACCAGGCCGCTGAGGCTGCCGTAGAGGCCGACTTCGCGCAGGATGATGACGATCGGATAGATCATCACCTGATAAGGGATGAAGGCGCCGACGATCAGGATGATGAAGAAAGTGTCGGCGCCTTTGAAGCGCCAGTTGGCAAGCGCATAACCGTTCACCGAGGCGAGCGCGATCGACAGGATCACCGACGGGATGGTGATGCGCACCGAATTCCAGAAGCCACGCGACAGCCCGTCGCAGTTGAGCCCGGTGCAGGCGCTCGACCAGGCCTTGACCCAGGGCTCGAAGGTGATCTCCATTGGCGGCGAGAAGATGTTGCCGAGGCGTATCTCGGGCATGCCTTTGAGCGATGTCACCACCATCACGTAGAGCGGCAAAAGATAGTAGAGCGCCACCACGATCAGCGTGCCGTAGAGGAAGATGTTACGGCGCGAGAATGTGTGGCGCGGCTTCGGCCCGCTCGGCCCGTAGGCTTCGAGCCCGCCGGCGCCGGCAATGGCGGGCAATGAAACGGTATGGTCAGACACGCTTCTTGCCTCCGAACTCGAGATAGGCCCACGGCACGATGACGATGATCACCGACAGCAGCATCATCGTCGAGGCGGCGAACCCTTGGCCGAGGTTCTGGGCGAAGAACATGTAATCATAGACATATTTGGCCGGGACTTCGGAGGCGATGCCGGGCCCGCCGCTGGTCTGGGCGACGACAAGGTCGTAGACGCGAACGATGTTGGAGGCGACGATGACCAGCGTGGTGATGAAGACCGGCCGCATCATCGGTATGATGATGAACAGATAGGTCTTCCAGGTCGGTATCCCGTCGACCCGCGCGGCCTTCCAGATATCCTCGTCGATGCCGCGCAGGCCGGCCAGCATCAGGCACATGATGAGCCCGGTGCCTTGCCAGAGAGCGGCGATCAATATGCCGTAGATGACGATGCTGGAATCATAGAGCGGATTGAAGCTGAAGCTCGTCCAGCCGAGGCTGCGCACCACTGCCTGGACACCGAATTCGGGGTTGAGCAGCCACTGCCAGACCAGACCGGTGACGATGAAGGACAGGGCGAAGGGATAGAGGAAAATGGTCCGGAACGTGTCCTCGAACCGGATCTTCTGGTCGAGCAAGGCAGCAAGCAGGAAGCCGATGACAAGCGAGAACACCAGCGACAGCACGCCGTAGATCAGCAGGTTCTCGATCGAGATCAGCCAGCGCGGCGTCGCCCACAGCCGATAGTACTGGTCGAGACCGACGAAGTGCAGCCGCGGCAGCAGCTTGGAATTTGTGAAGGAATACAACACCGTCCAGAGGGTGCCGCCGACAAAAATCACCAGCGCGGTGAAAATCATCGGGATCGAAGCGACTTTCGCATTGAGGTTGCGAAAGAGTTGGCTCGGGCGTTCGCTCTTGCTCATCTGCACAGCCGCGCTGGATCGGGGAAGGGCCGGAGGGTCAAGAGGCCTTGACCCAAGCTCCCGACCCTGCGTTCGCAGGGGCGGGAGTGAGGCGGTTGGTCGATCGCTCAATCGGCCGAACCGACGATGGCGGCGAAGCGCTTCTGCGCATCTTCCACGGTCATGTCCTGCTTGGCGAAGAACTCGGAGAACAGATCCTCCTTCTGCTTCTGCGTATCCTGCGAAAGCAGCTGGTCGGTCCAGGGCATGACATTGCCCTTGGCGAGAATTTCGAGCCCCTTCTTCATGCAGTCGTTCGCCGCCTTGAGGTCGACGTCGCCGCGCACCGGCAGCGAACCTTTCTTGAGATTGAAGGCGACCTGCGTCTTGGGATCGAGCAGCGTGTGGGCCAGCACTTCCTGTGCCTTCGATTTTTCGGGATCCTTCAGCAGCGGAAAGTAGAAAGCGTCGCCGCCGGTGGCGATGACCTCGTTGAGACCGAGGCCCGGAAGGCAAGTATAGTCCTTGCCGGCGGTCTGGCCGGCAACCTGGAACTCGCCCTGCGCCCAGTCACCCATGATCTGGCCGCCCGCCTTGCCGGTGATGACCAGATTGGTGGCCTGGTTCCAGTCCTGCACATTGGTGTTCTTCGCCATCTTGCGGGCGTCGTCCGCGGCCTTGAAGACCTTGGCGACTTCGGGCCCGGCGGCGAATTCGGCGTCCTTGTCCTTGTAGACCTTGAGGAAGGCGTCGGTGCCGCCGACCGCCGCAAGCAGCACGTCGAAAGCGCCGGAGGCCTGCCAGGGCTGGCCGCCGACCGCGAGCGGCTGGATGCCTGCCTTTTCCAGCGCGGGCGCCGCAGCGACGTATTCATTCCAGTTCTTCGGCACGGGCACGCCGGCCTTTTTGAAGGCGGCGTTCGACAGCCACAGCCATTGCCAGGAGTGGATATTGACCGGCACGCAATAGATCTTGCCGTCGAGGGTACAGCCGTCGAGCAGGCTCTTCGGCTGCACGATTTCCGTCCACTTTTCCTTGGTGGCGAGATCGGTGAGGTCGCGCATCAGCCCGGCCTGCACCAATTCTTCCGCCTGCCGGCCGTGATTGAACTGGGTCGCGCCCATCGGGTCGCCGCCGGTGATGCGGCTGATCATGATCGGCCGCGCCGTGCCGCCGGAACCGGCGATGGCGCCGTCCACCCAGTGATTGCCGGTTGCGTCGAAAGCCTTGGCGAGTTCTGCGACCGCTGCCGCCTCGCCGCCGGAGGTCCACCAATGGGTGACTTCCAGATCCGTCGCGGCCGCCGGGCCGGCGAATTGCAGCGCGACCGTCGCAGCCAGCGCAGCAGTCATGAGTTGGTATCGCATTTCGTTCCTCCCAGAATCTGAAACGTTACAGATTTTCGATACGGCAATTGCTTGAGGCGCGCAACCCCTCAGGCGAAGGTGGCATCAAGTTTTTTCGAAGCGCGAATAAAATCGCGCGGCTCGCTGGCCTACCGCATCGCAACCAGAGAGGTTGCACTGCAAAATAGAATGCTGCGGCGCCGAAAAATCGGAAAATCCCGTTCCAATCGCTGTTTTGCGCCGATTGCAGCGCCGCTCGTTCTGCATCTGTCACCAGTGGTGTGGCAATGGTCGTGACAATCTGTAACGTTTCAGTATATAGCGGTCTCATTCGGTGAAGGCCGCGGCGTGCCCGCGGCCGGCCGATTGCCGGGCTGTCCGGCAACTGCTATGCGCCTGACGGGGCGGGACGAATGAACAGGCATCAAAAAGAGAAGGCCGACGACGCGTCGGGCCAGGGCCGGCCGACGCTGAAGACGCTCGCCTTCATGACCGGGCTGGGCGTCACCACCGTGTCGCGTGCGTTGAAGGACGCCCCCGAGATCGGCGCCGAGACCCGGCGGCGCGTCCAGCTTGTCGCCAAGCAGATCGGCTATCGCCCCAACCGTGCCGGCGTCCGCCTGCGCACCGGCAAGACCAATGTCATCAGCCTGGTGCTCAACACCGAGCACGAGATCATGAGTTTTGTCTCCGACATCATCTACGGCGTTTCGGAAGTCATCGCCGACACGCCCTATCACTTGATCGTGACACCCTATTCGCGCTCCCAGGATCCGCTCGACCCGATCCGTTACCTCGTGGAAACCGGTTCAGCCGACGGCGTCATCATTTCGCGCACGCAGCCGAACGATCCGAGAGCCCGCTATATGCTGGAGCGCGGCATCCCCTTTGCCACGCATGGCCGCACAGACATGGGGCTGATCCATCCCTATCACGATTTCGACAATTACGCTTTCGCAGCCGAGGCGGTGCGCCATCTGGCCGGCCTCGGCCGCCGCCGGATGGCTCTGTTGGCGCCGCCGGTCGAGCTGACCTATCACGGCCACACGCTCGCCGGCTTTGCCGATGCGCTGAGCGAGGTCGGCGCCAGCGAGATCCCGTTCAACACCGTTTCGATCGATCATTCGATCGAGCAGATCAGAATGCGGACGGCGCAGTTGATGCGCCGCGATGTCAGGCCGGACGGTTTCATCAGCAGCGCCGCCGCCGCGACGCTCGCCATCGTCGCCGGCATCGAAGACGCCGGCCTCAAGCTTGGCCGCGATGTCGATGTGGTGTCCAAACAATCGTCGGAGCTTCTGCACCTGTTTCGCAGCGAATTGCTGGTCGTCAACGAGAACTTCCGGCTGGCCGGCGCCGAACTCGCCCGCTCGGTGCTGGGCTGGATCGGAGGCGCCGCACCTGGCACCCTGCAGAGCCTGAGCGAGCCAGGCGAAGTCCAGGCCTATCGCCGCCCCGACTAGGGCGGGATATGTTCAAATTGAAATGGGCTCCATCTATTTGCCTTAGCCGCATTTCTGCGACGCCAAGTGATTCCACTTGGCTGGAAAATGTGCGCTGCCGACGGCAACCTTGGGACCGAATGCTGTCCGTCCGATATGGGGACGAGATCACCAAAGAGCGGCCGTAGGAGCACGCGGCAGTCACGTTTCGGGACTAAGGGGCTCATCACTCTTAATACCACGATGCAACAGCAGCTTGGACCGGCCATATTTGTTACGAATAGTGTCGATGTCGGATTGATCGCCCCGGCCTCGTCGTTCCAGAAAATGAAGGAGCAACGATATGTCTGAAAAGGAAGTCTTGTCTGTCATCCGGGGCCAGGAAGACGCAACTGCCAAGGGGGACGCCCGCGCCAACGTCGATGCCATGGACCCGGATGTCGTGGTTTTCGATCTGCCGCCGCCGCTCGCCTATAGAGGCGAACAGGCACGCGACATCGAAGGGATAAATGCTTGGTTTGCAACTTGGCGCAACGGCGTCACCGTTCACATGGCTGACCCGCAGCTCATGATCGACGGCGATCTTGCAGTGGCCTTCGGGCTGTCGCGCATGACTGGCATTAAGACGGATGGCACAGAGGTCGACTCCTGGAGCCGGCGAACCATCGTGCTAAGGCGCATCGGCGGTTCTTGGAAAATCATCCACGAACATGCCAGCTTCCCTATGGCAATGGACGGAAGTGGGCGCGCTGTGACGGATCTCTTGCCGTAGTTCCGGAACGCCTAACGTCCTCAACAGGGATGTCGGCTTCACGTGGCAAGGGTTCGTAGGCGAACGGTCGAATTGGCGGCCCGTTGCTGACAGTCAATCTTCGGGCCGAAAGCGGATTGGCAGCTCCGGGCCGCAGATCTTTAATTGCGGACATTTAGGTCGGCGTGGGCATCGTCGTGACCTGGCCCGAAGCGGTCACGGGTCCGGTTGAGAGGCAACTGCCGCGAACAAGCGGTAGGGATAGATGGGACTCGCTCGTCAGTGGCGCTGCGCAGGAGAGCCAAGGCGTCGCGCGAGTCATACTCTCAAGAAGCGTGATCTGTGGTATAGAGGCCGGTGAGGGCACGCCGGAGGCGCCGGTCCTACCTGCCTCTGACCTGCGCCTGGCGTGTCGCGAATCTGAACTGAGGCTCAACATGGAGCGGAAGCTCGCTGCCATCCTTGCCATTGATGTTGTCGGTTACTCGGCGCTCATGGAGGTGGATGAAGCGGGCACCTTCGACCGGCTGAAACGGGGCCGCAAAGAGTTGTTCGAGCCGGAAATCGCGACGCGACACGGGCGAATCTTCAAGCTTATGGGAGACGGCCTGCTGGCGGAGTTCGGTAGCGTGGTGGATGCGGTCGAATGCGCGGTCACGCTTCAGCGCGGCATGACGGAACGTAACGCGAGCGTCGCCGAAGACCAGCGCTTCGAAGTCCGGATCGGAATCAACCTTGGGGAAGTGATCGTCGAAGGGGACGATCGCTATGGCGAGGGCGTGAATGTAGCGTCGCGCCTCCAACAACTCGCCGAGCCCGGTGGCATCTGCGTTTCGGAGAAGGTGTCCAAGGAGGTCAGGCAGAAGCTGGCGTTTGCGTTCGAGCCTATGGGCGAGCAGCGGGTGAAGAACATAGCCGAGCCGATATACTGCTATCGCGTCAACCTGCAGCTTCCGAGAGCCGCTCAGGTCGGGCGACTGGCATCGCTGGAATTGCCCGACAAGCCCTCGATCGCGGTCTTGCCTTTCACCAACATGAGCAACGATCCGGAGCAGGAAACCTTTGTCGACGGCTTGACCGAAGACCTGATCACCGACCTATCTCGCTGCGCCGGCCTCTTCGTCATCGCACGCAACTCGACCTTTGCTTACAAAGGGCGGTCGGTCGATGTGCGTTTGGCCGCGCGTGATCTTGGGGTGCGCTATGTGGTTGAAGGCAGCGCCCGGCGCGCCGCGGGGCGCGTGCGCATCAATGCGCAGCTGATCGACGCGATCGGCGGCGATCATATCTGGGCCGAGCGCTACGACAGCAGCCTCGAGGATATCTTTGCAGTGCAGGACGAGGTCACGGCCAAGATCGTCGAAGCCCTGGTCGGCCGATTGGCCGGACAGCCGGCGCGCAAACGGCCGACGAGTCTCGAAGCCTATGACCTCTGTGTACAAGCCCGCGGCGTCAGTTTTCAGACCGGGTTAGGCGCGCAGGAAGCGCGCATGCTGCTGGAGAAGGCGATCAGACTCGATCCCGACTATGCCGAAGCGCATAGCTTGCTGGCCCTCAATCTTTGGCTCGGCTGGCTGTTCTGGAACGAGCCGAAGGAAACCAACCAACCTCGCTCGCTCGCGGAAGCGCAGCAGGCAGTGGCGCTCGACCCTAACGATGCCGGGAACCGGTGGGTGCTGGGCATCATACTTGGTCACGAACGGCGTTTCGCGGAATCGGATGCAGAGTTCGAGGCGACTTTCAAGCTCGATCCCAATCATGCCGATGCCTGGGCGATGCGCTCGGATCTCATCACCTTGAGGGGCGATGCGGTCAAGGGCGTCGAATTCGTGAAGCGGGCGTTGCGGCTCAATCCGCGCCCTCCGGGGTGGTACCATTGGATGGCGGGCCAAGCCTATTATGCGCTCGGCGACTATCAATCCGCGGTCGAGGCTTTACGCAAGCCGGAAACCTACCGCACCACGTCGCGGCGCATGCTTGCGGCAGCCCTCGCGCAGCTCGGACGCCTGGATGAAGCCCGTCAGGAGGCGGAGTTCTTCATGATGAGCAATCCCCATTTCAGCATCAGGCACTGGGCGACATCGCAGCCATTCGACGACGAGGAAGTGCTCCAGCGCTTCGTCGAAGGCTACCGCAAGGCTGGCCTTCCCGACTAAAGAGCGCATCGCTTTGGATCGCCGGCTTGCTCTCGTCAGGACATAGGCTCGTCTTTTGGCTGTGAGGGCAAATGCCCGTGGGTTCCCTCGATCAATGTCCGTTGATGGCGCAACCACGATCTCCAGCGTGATCGCCAGCAAGGTCCGCTTTCAAGAAACTGCGAAGCCGATCTCTACGGCCGAGACCGGGCGCTAACCCGCCGCCCCACTCCCCCACGGGCCATGGAAAGCGCCCTGCCCATCGATGCGCTCGAAGCCGTGCGCGCCGAAGAAATCGCGCTGCGCCTGGATCAGGTTCGAAGTGCCGCGGCCCTGCCGGTAACTGTCGAAATAGGCAAGTGCAGATGACAGGGCCGGCACCGGCGAGCCGGCTTCGGCCGCCCTTGCGACGACACGGCGAAGCGACGGATGTGCCTCCTGCATCAATGAGACGAAAGCCGGCGCCATCAACAGGTTGGTGGCTGCGCCGCCGCCGCCGAAGGCCTCCGCCATCGTATCCAGCAATTGCGAGCGGATGATGCAGCCGGCCCGCCAGATCTTGGCGATGACCGGCATCGGCAGGTTCCAGTTGAATTCCTTCGACGCGCCGCTCATCACCGCGAAGCCTTGCGCGTAGGCGGCGATCTTGCCGGCAAACAGCGCCAGCTCGAGATCGCCGAGCAGGGCGTCCCTGTCTCCGGAAATCTTGCTCACGCCGCCGCCATAGACCTTTTCGGCGGCAAGCCGCTCGTCCTTGATCGACGACAGTACGCGTGCCGCCACAGCCGCCTCGATCGCGGTGGCCGGGATGCCTAGCTGCTGCGCCTCGATCACCGACCATTTGCCGGTGCCTTTCTGGCCGGCGCGGTCGAGGATGATGTCGACCACCGGTTTGCCGGTCTTGGGATCGTCGGCGGCCAGCACCTTGGCGGTGATCTCGATCAGGTACGAATTGAGCCTGCCCGTGTTCCACTGGGAAAACACCTCGGCGATCTCTTTCGGCCCCATGCCGAGCCCGTCGCGCAAGATGCCGTAGATCTCGGCGATCATCTGCATGTCGGCATATTCGATGCCGTTGTGGATGGTCTTGACGAAATGGCCGGCGCCGTCGGTGCCAAGCCACGCCGCGCAAGGCTCGCCCTTGAACTTGGCCGAGATCGCGGTCAGCACCTTTTCGACGCGCTTCCAGGACTCTTCGGTACCGCCGACCATGATCGAGGGACCGTGGCGTGCGCCCTCCTCGCCGCCGGACACGCCCATGCCGATGAAGGTCAGGCCCGAATCGGTAAGCTCGGAGAAGCGACGCATCGTATCGCGGAAATTGGCATTGCCGGCGTCGATGACGATGTCGTTGGCCGACAGCACGCCGCGCAATGCCGCGATCTGCTCGTCGACCGGCTTGCCGGCCAGCACCATGATGATGATCGGCCGCGGCGGCCGGATCGCGGCGGCCAGTTCTTCGAGGCTGTAGCAGGGCACCACCCTATCCCGAAGCGCGCCGGCATTTTCGACAAAGGCATCGGTGCGCGCCGCGGTGCGATTGAAGACGGCGATGCGGTGCCCCTTCTCGGCGATGTTGAGCGCCAGGTTGGAGCCCATCGTGCCAAGGCCGATCAGGCCGATTTCGGCTTTTTCCATCGTTTCTTCCCTGCTTTCGGATCTTGTTGGTTTGAGCCCGCGATTGGGTTGGACGCCCATTCTTGATGGCGATGATTGACGGGGGTTCGCGGCCGCGTCAACCGCCTCGCCGAATTGTCTTGCGTGGACCAGCGCTCTCGTCACGGCCTGATGTCGATCGGCGCCTCAATCTTCACCATCTCGAAATCCGAGACCAGGATATCGAGCCGCGCCGTCCACCGGCCGGCGACCGGAATGACGAGATCGTCGACGCGCCAGGTGCCGTCGCCAAGCCTCGTCGCCGGGCGCTTGATGGGTTCGATGCCGGAATCGGGCTTTGACAGCACCAGTGTTACCTGCTTGGCGTCGAGCGGGCCGAAATCGCCGGTCATGATGAAGATCGAAGCGGCAACAGGCCCGGCATGGCCGGGCGCAATGCTGAGGTCGGCCATCGCTTGCAGCGTGTGGATATGCACCGACGCCGGCTGTGCCGCGGCGATCGCCAGCGCGCGCGGCGGCGGCGTGAAGCGCCAGCCGGCGGCAACGCCGAAGATCGCCAGCACGATCAGCACCTCGATGGCGATCGAGCGGGCCAGCCGCCGCTGGACTTCCGTTTCGCCCGCCTCAGCCGGGGCCGTAAGCTTGAAGCGATTGACGGCGGCGAGCGTGAACAGAAAGACGAGCAGCACCAGCTTGAGCAGCAGCAGCCGGCCGTAAGCGGTATGGACCAGCGCCGACGGCGTTTGCACCTGGATGACGGCGAGCACGATGCCGGCTGCCGCAAGCACCGCCACGACGAACAGGATCGCTCGTGAAAACCGGCGCAGCAACGGCCCGGCTTTGTCCGGCTGCCGTTTCAAGGCAAGACCGAGCGGCGCCAGCGCCCCGGACCAAATCGCGATACCAGTGGCGTGCAGAAACACCATCGGCCGGGTCAGCCATTGCGGCTCGGCGGCACTGGCATGCCCGCTGGCGGCAAGTGCTGCGCCAACGCCAACCAGTCCGGCCAGGGCGAGCGGCCTTGCGTCGGCGCGCGGCACGACCAGCGACAACAGGCCAAGGCCGAGCGCCATCAGCGCGATCAGCACTGTCCAGCCGAAGCTGGTGCCGAGCCCGGTCTGCCAGATGACCGGCTGCGCCAGCCGGGCAAGCGGCGCGCCAAGCGCATCCAGGCCCTGGAAACCAAGCGACAGCGGTGCGGCGGCCAGGCCGCACAGGATCGCAGCGACGATCATGTTCTGGCCTGATCGGCCGCCTTGCGCCAGCCAGGCCTGCGCAAAGGCACCGCCGACCCCGAAAAACAGGCCGACATACAGAAAAACCTTGCCGATCCAGATCGCCGTTCGAAGCCCCCGGTCAACGGCATCGGAGGCGGCCGGCGCGGCACTCGGTGTGCCGACCGAGAACAGCACCGAGCCGCCGACCGGATGCCCGTCGGCGGAGATTACCCGCCAGCTCAGCACATGCGTGCCGGATGTCAGCGCCTGCGGATTGTCGATCTCGACGGCCTGGCCGCTGAGCCGGAAAGAGCTCAGCGGGATCGACGTGCCGTCGGGCCGCACCAGCGTCAGCACCAGCGGCGAAACCGGCTCGCTGAAGGTCAGCGACATCTGCGACGGGCTCTGCGCCAGCACCGCACCGTCAGCCGGCTCGGCCTTGATCAGCGCTGCATGGGCGAAGGCGGGATCAGGCATGGCGATTACGGCGAGCAGCACGATGGCGGCCAGCAGGCCAGCCACAAGCCGGCCAGAACAGTTGCCGGCCATGCAAGCTTGCCGCAGGAAGGATGGCGCGCTCATATCACCGCCAAGAGCAGCGGCGCGCCCATCCGCCAAAGCGCGCCGCCGGAGCTCACTTCTTCGGCAGCAGCTTGAGGCCGGGCGCCGGAAATTCCAGCGCATCCTCAGCCTGCCCGGCCGCCGGAATCTCGATCCAGCGATCGGCAACGCCGTCACATTCCTGTACCACCGGAAAATGCAGCATCTGGCCTGCCGGCAGGTCGGATGCCAGTGTCGCGCGAAAGACGAATTCGTCGTAGAATTCGTCCGGCAGGCTGCCGGCGCTCCAGTCGATCTCCTTGACGCCGCTGGTCACTGCCTGGCCGTAGAGCTGGTAGGACTTCTCGTATTTGCCGTTCTTGACCTGCAGCGTCCAACCCGGCTTCGGCATCGGTTTGACCGAGAGCACCCCTTCCGGGATCTGCACGCGCACGGCGGTCGTCGCCTTGCCCTCGCAGCCATGCGGCACCCGAAGAACCGCCTTGTAGGTCGAGCCCACCGCCGCCTCCGGCGTTTCGAGCGTGATGTGGGCAAAGGCCGCGCCGGTCCCGAGGATAAGAAGCACGCAGCCGGGCAAAAGAGATTTCTTCATGATGGTACCTCTCGAAGCGGCCAAGTCAGTGGTCGTCCTGCGGCGCCGCGCTGCCGATGCCTTGCACGGCGAATTCAATCTGCACGGGCCCGGCTTTTTCGAAGGTCAGTGTTGCGGAAAACATTTCGCCCTCCTTGGGCTGCCGCTTCAAATCCATGAACATCAAATGATAGCCGTTAGGCGCCAATGCGACCTTGCCGCCAGCCGGGATTTCGAGGCCGCCTGTGACCGGCCGCATGGTCATGACGCCATTGCTGACGCCCATCTCGTGCAGTTCGGCCTTGGCCGAAATGTCGGAGGTGATCGACAGCAGGCGATCCGGCGCACTGCCGGTGTTGGTGATCGTGAAGTAGCCGCCGGCTACCTTGGCGCCGGCTGGCGTGGCGCGCGACCAGGGGTGCCCGATCTCGAGATCGCCAAGCTTGAACTCGTGTGCCAACACCGTCTGGGCGCTGGCGAACAGGAGGGCAAGAACGCAAAGGGCGATGCCGAGACGCTGCTCGAAACGACCCAGTGCGAAGCGCCTGCGGCTGGATGCGGCGGCGCGAAAAGAGTGAGACATGATTGCTCCGTGGACTTTAAGGGACCGCGCCGACGGCCGGTCGCGAACGATGTCGATAAACGCGCCGGCAAAGGGTTGCGCGGCGCGAACCAGAACGGATCAGGCCGTCGCCGGTGGTGCGCGCGGATTGGACGGAGTGCGGGCGCGGGCGAAATCGCGATGCCGGAAGGCCGGCAGGAAAAAGGCGATGGTTTCGACGGAGAGGCTGCGAGCCAGGCTCCCGGCGGCATCGGGCGGCGCGTAGACCGCCGAAACGAGGTTGCAGCCAAGCATGCAGCAAGCCGGCATGTGCTGATGATGCGGATCGCCGGCGGGGAGTTGCGCCGCACCGTCATGGGTGCAGATCGTGTTGCCGAAAGCATCGAATTGCGAGGCGTTCGGCTCGCCGCCTGAAGCAAACGCGCCGAACATCGACTGGAGCACGAAAAGCCACGCCGCGGCGAACGCGACCGGCATGCTCCATCGTCTCCGGCGTATGGTCAAGAACCAGCCTCTTCACGCAGCAACGTCAGTTCTCTAGCACGGAGCCGGCGGCCGGAAAATCGCCAAAACGTTGCTGCGGCAACGCAACACAATCACGCGCGTTGCGGCTGCCTGCCCTCGGGAATGGACGTCAGCAGCGTGTGGCGGGCCGATTTCAGGTGCTTGCGGCAGGCGGCGTCGACCTTGGCGAGATCGCGCGATTTGAGCGCGGCGATATAGGCGAGATGCTCCTGGACCGCGACTTCGTTGCGCTCGCGCTCCTGCGCCTTGTTCCACTGGTAGTGGTAGTGGAAGATCATGGCGATGACGTCGTAGAAATCGACAATGAAGCGGTTGTGCGACGCCCGGTGGATAAGCCGGTGAAAGCGCTCGTCGAGCTCGGAGAATTCGTTGAACCGCACGGCGATCTCGCGCGCCAGCAGGCGATGCTCGTCCTCCAGGCGGTCGAGGTCGGCCCACACCGGGCTGTCCTCGGGCAGAGCGGCAAAGGCTGCGGCCGAGCGCAGTTCGAACATTTCGCGGATCTCGGTCAACTCCAGCGCGAAGGCGCGGGTAAAGCCTTTCAGCACCCAGTGGCTGTTGCGGCGCTTCTCGATCAGGCCAAAGCGCGAGAAGCGGATCAGGAATTCGCGCACGCTGGTGGTGCCGACGCCGATCTCTCGCGCCAGCTCGAGCTCGTTGATCTGCATTCCGGCTTCGGCACCGCTGGCAAGCAGCCGCCGCATGAAGGAACGCTCGATGATCTCGGCCAGCGTGTCGGTTTCTTCCTCGGGGAAGAAATCATCCGGCCGCGGCTCGCGCAGAACCGTCTTGCTGCGCTTGTTCCAGTCTATCAGCCCGGTCTCTTCCATGCGCGCAAGGATAGTGCGGACCGTCGTGCGGCTGACGCCGAGCAGCGTACCCAGCTCCGGCTCCGAAGGCAGGCTCCTGGTTTCGTCGAGCAGCCTCAGACCGCGATTATAAGCGTCCTTGTAAACGTTGTTGCTCTTCGACATCCCCTGCCCCGTGGCGCATTGGCGATTGCGGCCGGATTGAAGCGTTTCGCGCGCATGAAATCGGAATCGCTTCGCAACATACCATGCGCAACGCTAGTCTTGGTTGTAGAGCCTACTTCTCGCATCCAAAAGACGCGTCGCGCTCTGGCGAAAAAACAATTGACGCAAAAATGTTTTTTCACGATAAAAGACATTATATGTTAAGAGCCGCGTGTCAATCCGCTCGCGCACCCAGGAACACACCCAGGAAGCTCCCGTGAACGCCGCAAACAGCATTCTTCTGTCTCCCGCCGACAATGTCGCGGTCGCCAATGGCCGCATCGAGATCGGCACCGTGCTGCCGGGCGGCGCCGTCGCCGCCGCGCTGATCGAGCCGGGCCACAAAGTGGCGATCAAGCCGATTGCGGCTGGCGAAGCCGTGGTCAAATACGCCCAGGCGATCGGCCGCGCCACGCAGGACATCGCGCCCGGCGAGCATGTCCATTCGCACAATCTGGTCTTCGAAAGCGGGCGTTTGCCGGTGGTGCCGCCGAGCGAGGCAGTGCATGCGACCGAGGCCGACCGCGCCCGCACCTTCATGGGCTACCGCCGCGCCGACGGCCGCGCCGGCACGCGCAACTTCGTCGGCATTCTGGCCAGCGTCAATTGCTCGGCAACCGTCTGCCACGCCATCGCTGACGCGGCGAACCGCACGCTTCTGCCGCAATATCCCGGCATCGACGGCTTCGTCCCGATCGTCCACGGCCAGGGCTGCGGCATGAGCGCCACCGGCGACGGCATGATGGTGCTGCATCGCACGCTGGCCGGCTATGCCCGTCATCCGAATTTCGGCGGCGTGCTGATGGTCGGGCTCGGCTGCGAGGTCAACCAGCTCACCCTCTATGGCCAGAAGGGCGTTGCCGCGGGAAAACGTCATTTCAACATCCAGGAAGCCGGCGGCTCGCGCAAATCGGTCGAGAAGGCGCTGGTCGTGCTGGCCGAGATCGCCGAAGAGGTCGGCAAGCTTCAGCGCGAGCCGATCCCGGTCAGCGAGATCGTCGTCGGCCTGCAATGCGGCGGCTCCGACGGTATGTCCGGCATCACCGCCAATCCGGCGCTGGGTGCCGCCGTCGACATCCTGGCCGGCGTCGGCGGCATCGGCATCCTCTCCGAAACGACGGAGATCTACGGCGCCGAGCACCTGCTCGCCTATCGCGCCGCAACCCCTGAGATCGCCGCCAAGCTCGACGGTTATGTGAAATGGTGGGAAGACCACGTCGCCAAGCATGGCGCATCCATCGACAACAATCCCTCACCGGGCAACAAGCGCGGCGGCCTGACCACCATCCTGGAAAAGTCGCTCGGCGCGGTCGCCAAGGGCGGCCAGACGCCGCTCAACGGCGTCTTCGGCTATGCCGAGAAGGTCACCGGGCACGGGCTGGTGTTCATGGACACGCCCGGCTACGACCCGGTCTCGGCCACCGGCCAGGTGGCGGGCGGCGCCAACGTCATCGTCTTCACTACCGGCCGCGGCTCCTGCTTCGGCTGCCGGCCGACGCCGTCGATCAAGGTCGCCAGCAACTCGACCATGTATCACACGATGGAAGAGGACATGGACGTGAATTGCGGCGTCATCGCCTCGGGCGAAAAGACCATCGCCGGCATGGGCCGCGAGATCTTCGAACTGATCGTCGAGACGGCTTCGGGCCGCAAGACCAAGAGCGAAGAGTTCGGCTACGGTGACAACGAGTTCGTGCCTTGGCATCTCGGAGCGACGCTCTAAGCCGGACATGCACAATAGTCGCGAACACCGGACGTGATCGCCAGGCGTCACAGTTCCAACGCTCCCGAAAAAGAATGAACATTCCATATTGACTGGATGATGGAATTAATATTCCATGCGACATATTGGAGGAGATTGGCAGCGGAGTTCCGAGGGAGCAAGCTTTCCCGCCCAGCCATTCGAGCGGCCATCAAACATCGCTTGCGCCGACCGAGGTGATGCATTATCAAAATGCGGTAAATGTTTTTTATTGATAAAGTTCCGTTTGGGCCGCGCCATCCGAATGGAGCTTCCGTAACATTCACCGGGCGACTTAGGGAGGACTCCTAATGAAATTCGTGACCAGCATTCTCAATCGCCGCGCCGTCGTGGCACTTGCAGCCGCCTCGATGCTTGCCGGCGTGATGCATTCGGCGCCGGCATCCGCGGCCGACGTGACCATCCCGATCATCGTCAAGGACACCACGTCCTTCTACTGGCAGATCGTTCTGGCCGGCGCCCGCAAGGCCGGCAAGGATCTCGGCGTCAACGTGCCGGAGCTCGGCGCCCAGGCCGAGACCGACGTCAACGGCCAGATCTCGATCCTCGAAAATGCCGTCGCCGGTAACCCGGCCGCCGTCGTCATCGCGCCGACCGAAGCCAAGGCGCTCGGCAAGCCGATCGACGAGGCCGCCACCAAGGTCAAGATCATCGGTATCGACTCCGGCGCCGACTCCAAGGCCTTCACCTCGTTCCTGACCACCGACAACATCCAGGGCGGCCGCGTTGCCGCTGACGGCCTTGCCGCAGCCATCGGCGAAGCCAATGGCGGCAAGGTCGAGGGCGACGTCGCCCTGATCACCGCGCTTCCGGGCGCCGGCTCGCTCGAACAGCGCGCCCAGGGTTTTAAGGAACAGCTCGCTGCCAAATATCCGGGCCTCAAGCTGGTCGCCGACAAATACGCCGACGGCCAGGCCACCACCGGCCTCAACATCGCCACCGACCTGATCACCGCCAACCCCAACCTCAAGGGCATCTTCGCCTCCAACCTGATCATGGCGCAGGGCGTCGGTCAGGCGATCGCCGAGAACAGTCTTGCCGGCAAGGTCGGGCTGGTCGGTTTCGACAGCGACGAGAAGCTGATCAAGTTCCTCAACGACGGCGTCATTTCGGCTCTCGTCGTTCAGGATCCGTACCGGATGGGCTATGACGGCATCAAAACGGCGCTCGCCGCCTCGAAGGGCGAGAAGGTCGAGGCCAATGTCGATACCGGCGCCAATTTGGTCACCAAGGCCAACATGAAGGATCCGAAGATCGACGCGCTGCTCAACCCGAAGCTCGACTGAGCATAGCCGCAAGTGAACTGTTTCCGGGGCCTTTTCGCCCCGGAAACATCCCACTCGTGCCAATCGCGAGGCCAATCTTTGGGGGCCAATCTGGGAGGATTGTCATGATGTCGACGGCGCAGGAACTCCATCCGGCCCCAACGCTGGAACCGGGCAGGACCATCCTCGAACTCCGCGGGCTGGAAAAGCGCTATCCCGGCACCCATGCGCTGAAGCCGGTCGATCTCGCCTTCAAGGCCGGCGAGATCCACGCCATCGTCGGCGAGAACGGCGCCGGCAAATCCACCCTGATCAAGCTTCTGACCGGCGTCATGCCGCGCACCTCCGGCGACGTCATCTGGGAGGGCAAGCCTGCCGCATTGGCAACGCCGCATGAGGCGATGGCGCTCGGCATCAATGCCGTGCATCAGGAAGTCGTCCTGTGCCGCCATCTCACCGTCGCCGCCAACATGTTCCTCGGCGAGGAGGATTCCCGCTTCGGCATCCTCCAGCAGCGGGCGATGGTCAGGCAGGCGCAGAAGATCATCGACGATCTCGGCTTCGACCTGCCGGCGCATGTCATGCTGGGTGACCTGACCATCGGCCAGCAGCAGCTGATCGCCGCCGCCCGCGCCACGGTGCGCGGCACCAAATTCCTGATCTTCGACGAACCGACCGCCTACCTCACCCGCAAGGAGGCCGACCAGCTGTTCACGCTGATCCGTCGGCTGAAGGGCGAAGGCGTCACCATCATCTACATCAGCCATCGCATGGAAGAAGTGTTCGAGCTCGCCGACCGCGTCTCGGTGCTGCGCGACGGCACGCTGGTTGGCACCAGGAACATTGCCGAGACCAATGACGCCCAGCTGGTCAAGATGATGATCAACCGCTCGATCGAGCAGGTCTACCACAAGGAGCATTTCACGTTCGGCGCGACCATCGTCGAAGCCAGGAACCTGTCGGGCAAGGGCTTCGAAAATGTCTCGATGTCCGTCCGCGCCGGCGAGATCGTCGGTCTCTATGGCCTGATCGGCGCCGGGCGCAGCGAGTTCGTCACCACGCTCTATGGCCGCCACCGCAAATCGGCCGGGCAGATCCTCTGGGAGGGCAAGGAGGTCAAGGTCAATTCCGAACATGACGCGATCAGGCTCGGCATGGCGCTGGCCCCCGAAAGCCGCCGCGACCAGGGCCTCTGCCTCAACCTGCCGGTCGGGCTCAACCTCAATCTGCCGATCTACAAGCGCATCTCGAGCAATCTGCTGATCTCGCGCGCGCAGGAAAAGGCGCAAGCCGATCGCCAGATCGCTGACCTGCGCATCAAGACGCCGACACGCAGCGCCCTGGCCTCCAGCCTGTCCGGCGGCAACCAGCAGAAGATCGTCATCGGCAAATGGCTCGCCCACGGCGCCAAGCTGTTCATCTTCGACGAGCCTACCGTTGGCGTCGATGTCGGCACCAAGGCCGAGATCTACCGCCTGTTCGGCGCGCTGCTATCCAAAGGAGCCGGCATCATCCTGATCTCGTCCTACCTGCCCGAGGTCTATGAACTCGCCGACACGCTGCATGTGTTCCGGCGCGGCAAACTGGTGGCTACGCACGGGTTTCGGACCGCTGATCACGAGGAGATCCTCACCCAGGCGCTGGCCGAGAAACAAGAAAGACCGGGAGGGAAGATATGAGCACCGAGGCGATCGCTGCCGAAAGGCCGAAACGCAACTACAACGCCCTGTTCGGGCTGACACTGCTGGCGCTGCTGGTTCTTTTGTGGGTCATCCTGTCGGTGGCGACGCCGAGCTTCGCCTCGGCCAACAACATCTCGAACCTGTTACGGCAAGGGTCGATGATCGCCATCCTGGCGGTCGGCCAGACCTTCGTCATCATCACGGGCGGCATCGACCTTTCCGTCGGCGCCGTGGTCGGCTTCGCCACAGTCATCGTCGCGATGCTGATCAACGCCGGCACACCGGTGTTCCTGGCCATCCTGATTACCTTGCTGGTCGGCGTCGCCATCGGCATGTTCCACGGCTTCGGCATCGTCAAGATGGGCCTCCCACCCTTCATCATCACCCTGGCGACGCTGACCTCGCTGCGCGGCATCGGTCTGTTGATGACCAACGGCAACTCGATCTCGATCAACAACGATGCCTTCCAGACGTTCTCGCGCAGTTCCTTCGTCGGCGTCCCCAATCTGTTCTGGATGGTGATCCTGGTCGGCATCCCGGCCTACATCTTCCTGCACCACAGCCGCTGGGGCCGCTATCTGTTCTCGGTCGGCTCCAACGCCGAGGCGTCGCGCCTGTCAGGCGTCAACGTCCAGCGCACCATCTACATGGCCTACACGCTGTCGGGGCTGTGTGCGGCATTCGTCGGCGTGCTTCTCGCCTCGCGCATCGGCATCGGCAATCCGACACAGGCCGAGGGCTGGGAATTGCAGGCGATCGCCTCCTCGGTGATCGGCGGCACCTCGCTGTTCGGCGCTGTCGGCTCAGTGCACGGGCCGCTGCTCGGCGCCTTCATCCTTGCCACCATCAACAACGGCGCCAATCTGCTCAACGTCAACGCCTTCTGGCAGCGCATCATCACCGGTGTGCTGATCATCGTCATCGTCTATTTCGACGGGCTGCGCCGCCGCGGCAAATAGACCGCCTCCCCACAACCGCCGGCCTCGCGACAGCAGAGCCGGCGGTGCCATGAACCGACTGGATTGAAGCATGAAAGCCGTCGTCTGCCGCTCGCCCGGCGAACTTGTCCTCGAAGATCGCCCGGCGCCTGGCGCGCCGCCCGCCGGCTGGGCGCTGGTCGCCGTCAGCCATGTCGGCATCTGCGGCACCGACTATCACATCTTCGAAGGCAAGCACCCGTTCCTCGCCTATCCCCGCACTATGGGCCACGAAGTTTCCGGCACCGTGATCGAGGTTGGTGAGGGCGTCGATCTGGCAATCGGCGAACCGGTGGTCGTCAATCCCTATCTCGCCTGCGGCAAATGCATCGCCTGCCGGCACGGCAAGCCGAATTGCTGCGTCAAGATCGAGGTGCTCGGCGTCCACCGCGACGGCGCCATGTGCGAGCAAATCCTGGTGCCGGCGCAAAATCTTTATCCGGCAAACGGCCTGTCGCTGGCCGATGCTGCTGCCGTGGAATTCCTGGCGATCGGCGCCCATGCCGTGCGGCGCTCGCTGGCTGATCCAGGTGCGCGCACGCTGGTCATTGGCGCTGGCCCGATCGGGCTCGGCACGGCGCTGTTCGCCCGCATCGCCGGGCTCGACGTGACGCTGCTCGACATGAGTGCGGGGAGGCTGAGTTTCGCCGAAAGCGAACTCGGCTTCGCGACCCTCGACGGCTCGCAGGGCGCTGCTGCGGACCTGGTGCGGCAAGCAACCGACGGCGACGGTTTTGACATGGTTTTCGATGCCACCGGCAACACCCAGTCGGTGCAGTCGGCCTTCGCCCATGTCGCGCATGGCGGGGCGCTGGTGCTGGTCAGCGTCGTCAAGGACGACATCGCCTTTTCCGATCCCGAATTCCACAAGCGCGAGATGATGCTGATCGGCAGCCGCAACGCGCTGCGTGCCGATTTCGACCATGTCGCTGCCTCGATCCGCAACGGCGCGGTGCCGTTGGCTAAGCTCGTCACGCACCGCACGACGCTTGGCGAAACGCCGCATGACCTCGCCCGCTGGGCGCATGAGAAGTCCGGCCTGATCAAGGCTGTCATTCAGGTCGGATGATGCCGGGGCTGGCGCATCTCAGAGCGCCGACAGTTTGAGCTCGATCCGCTCGGCCGGGAAGCGCGACTCCGAAAACTGGATCGGCTGACCGTCGGGCGTGACGTTGACGGCGACCGTCACCAGCACGATGGCGCCGGGCTGCAGGTCGAGGTCCGCAAGGTCGGCGGCATCGGCATGGCGCGCCGACAGCACCGTCGATTGCCGGAGATAGTCGCTGACGCCGAAGCGTGCCAGCGATGCGGTGATCGAACCCGTTTCCGCCATGGCAGCATCGATCCCGGCAAAGCGCCTGGCATCGAACCAGCCGGCAGCGCGGGACACCGGCATTCCATCGGCTTCGCCGCGCGTTTCCAGGCGTATCACGTCGACCCCCTTTGCAAGGCCTAAGCTCTCTGCGACACGACGGTTGGCAGGCTCGACCGATGACGCAAGCAAGGTGATATGCCGCTCGGACGCCTGTCCTTGCAATCCCTCCGAAAAGCGGGTGCGGGCGCCGATCGGATATGACAGCCGCCTGCGCGACAGCACGAAGGTGCCCCGCCCCTGCTCTGCCCTGAGCACACCCTCCTGCACCAGCGCTGCAATGGCGCTGCGGACGGTGTGGCGGTTGACGCCATAGCGCTCGGCAAGTGCCACCTCCGGCGGCAACGCCGCATTTTCGGGAAAATCGCCGACGGCAATCGAATGCAGGATCCGATCGGCGATCTGCCGCCACAGCGCGACACCGCTGCGCCGCTCGATGCTGTTGGCTTGTCCGATCATTTTCTGCCCCAACCTTTGCGCCCCCTCTTCTCGCCCTTGTCATGCACCCGTCATAGACACGCATTAGATAATAGATATAATTTGTATAATTGTCTATATCAATAGACAAATTTCAATGCAAGGGAGTGTTAACCATGCGAGGACAGGAAGCGCGCGATCAGGCTGGGCGCAAGGCCGTTATGGCAACGCTGGCGCAATCGACCAGCGACGATATCGTCCGTCTGTGGAACGAAGCCGGCCTGCCTTCTGAGGCGGAACTCCTGCGCGGCCCCGAAACCGGCCTGGTCACCGTGCGTGGCCGCATCGGTGGCGGCGGCGCGCCGTTCAACGTTGGCGAGGCGACGGTCACCCGCGCCACCGCCAGGCTCGCCTCCGGACAGGTCGGCCACTGCTATGCGCTCGGCCGCGACAAGCAGAAGGCAAGGCTGGCGGCAATCGCCGACGCGCTGTGGCAGGACCCGGCTCACCGCAACGAGGTCGAGACCAGGCTCGTCGCGCCCTTGCAGGCGGCACTGGCCGAGGCCCGTGACCAGCGCCGCGCCGAGACGGCGGCGACCAAGGTCGATTTCTTCACCATGGTACGCGGAGAAGACTGATGGACATCGTAACCCAAGCGATCGAAGGCGGCTTTGCCGATCCGGTGTTCGACGCCCAGACGGTCTTCCGGGCAGTGATGGACGCGATGGCGCGGCCGGGCACACTGCAGCCCCTGCCGGTCTTTACCCATCCACCGACGCCGCTGTCAGCCACCGCGGGCGCCATTGCGCTGGCGCTGTGCGATAACGACACGCCGCTCTGGCTCGACCCCGCCTTGCAGGCTTCGGCGACGGTGAAATCCTGGCTTGGCTTCCATACCGGCGCGCCGCTCGCCAACACCCCGGCCGACGCGCATTTCGCGCTGATCGCCACGCCGGCCGAGATGATGGCGCTCGACGGGTTTTCGCAAGGCACCCAGGATTATCCCGATCGCTCCACGACGCTGATCCTCGAGGTCAGCGATCTTGTCTCCGGCGCTCCGCTGCTGCTCGAAGGCCCGGGCATCGAGAAGACGGCGACGATCGCGCCGGCGCAAATGCCGCGCCATTTCGTCGAGCAATGGAAGCAGAACAACCAGCGCCTTCCGCGTGGCGTCGACATCATCCTCGCCACGTCCGAAGCAATTGCCTGCCTGCCGCGCACGACGCGCATCAAGACGATGGGGGCATAGGATGTATGTCGCGGTAAAGGGTGGCGAAGCGGCCATTCGCAACGCCCACAAACTGCTCGCCGACCGCCGGCGCGGCGATCGTTCGGTGCCCGCACTTCGCCTCGACCAGATCGTCGAGCAACTGGCGCTCGGCGTCGACCGGGTGATGAGTGAAGGTTCGCTCTACGACAGGGAATTGGCGGCACTCGCCATCGTCCAGGCGCGCGGCGACATGATCGAGGCGATCTTCCTCATTCGCGCCTATCGCACCACGCTGCCGCGTTTCGGCTACACCAAGGCGGTCGACACCGGCACGATGCTGGTCGAGCGGCGGGTGTCGGCGACCTACAAGGACCTGCCCGGCGGCCAGTTGCTCGGCCCGACTTTCGACTACACCCACCGGCTGCTCGATCCCGAGCTTGCCGCAGGCGGCGAAGTCGCCGAGCCGGAGCAGCGTGCAGGCGAGCCGGAAGCCATGCCGCGCGTGTCGGCCATCCTCGCCCACGAGGGTCTGATAGAGCCCGACGGCGACATGCCGGGGGACCATGTCCCAGGCGACATCACCCGCGAGCCGCTGGAATTCCCGATGGCGCGTGACATCCGCCTGCAGGCGCTGTCGCGCGGCGACGAGGGGTTTCTGCTGGCGCTCGGCTATTCCACCCAGCGCGGCTACGCGCGCAACCATCCCTTCGTCGGCGAGGTTCGCATCGGCGAGGTCGAACTGGAATTGGACGTGCCGGAACTGCCCTTTGCCGTGCCGCTCGGCAGCATCCGCGTCACCGAATGCCAGATGGTCAATCAGTTCAAGGGCTCGGCCAAGGCGCCGCCGCAATTCACCCGCGGCTACGGCCTTGTCTTCGGCCAGAGCGAGCGCAAGGCGATGGCCATGGCGCTATGCGACCGCGCGCTGCGAGCCTCGGAGTTGGGTGAGGATGTCGTCGCCGCCGCCCAGGACGAGGAGTTCGTCATCTCGCATTCCGACAATGTCCAGGCGACCGGCTTCGTCGAGCATCTGAAGCTGCCGCATTATGTCGATTTCCAGGCCGAGCTCGACCTCGTGCGCCGCATGCGCGCCGAGCACGACGCCCGCGAAAACGCCGGCAAGGCCGAAGAGAAGAGAGAGGCCGCGGAATGACCGCACAACCAACCGACATCGCCACCTACAACTTCGCCTATCTCGACGAGCAGACCAAGCGGATGATCCGCCGGGCGATCCTCAAGGGTATCGCCATCCCTGGCTACCAGGTGCCGTTTGCCTCGCGCGAAATGCCGATGCCCTATGGCTGGGGCACCGGCGGCGTCCAGGTCACCGCTTCGATCATCGGCCCGGATGATGTGCTCAAGGTCATCGACCAGGGCGCCGACGACACCACCAATGCCGTCTCGATCCGCGCCTTCTTCAAGAAGGTCGCCAATGTCGCTGTCACCACTGAGACGGCGAAGGCGACCATCATCCAGACTCGCCACCGCATCCCCGAGCATCCGCTGAGCGCGGGTCAGGTGCTGGTCTATCAGGTGCCGATCCCCGAACCGCTGCGCTTCCTCGAGCCACGCGAGACCGAGACGCGCAAAATGCATGCGCTGGAGGAATATGGCCTGATGCATGTAAAACTCTACGAGGACATCGCCAAACATGGCCGCATCGCCACCACCTATGCCTATCCGGTCAAGGTCGAGGGCCGCTATGTGATGGACCCGTCGCCGACGCCGAAATTCGACAACCCGAAAATGCACCGTTCGCCGGCTTTGCAATTGTTCGGCGCTGGCCGCGAAAAGCGCATTTATGCACTGCCGCCCTTCACCGACGTGGTCAGCCTCGACTTCGAGGACCATCCGTTCGAGGTGCAGACCTTCGACCAGCCCTGCGCACTGTGCGCGGCCGAGAACGTCTATCTCGACGAAGTTATCCTCGACGACCATGGCGGCCACATGTTCGTTTGTTCCGACACCGACCATTGCGAGAAGCGGCGCGAGCAAGGCCATCGCGGCCACCTTGCGCCTGAAACCCCTCTTGCCCTGGAAAAAACGGAGCCGGCGCAATGACCGACGAACCGCTGCTGCGCGTCTCTGCGCTGTCCAAATTCTACGGCTCGCGCGTCGGCTGCGAGAACGTCACCTTCGATCTGTGGCCGGGCGAAGTGCTGGCTGTCGTCGGCGAATCCGGTTCCGGCAAGACGACTTTGCTCAACTGCCTGTCGACAAGGCTACTGCCCAGCTCCGGCACCGCCAGCTACCGCATGCGCGATGGCCAATTCCGCGAGCTCTACCGCATGAGCGAGGCCGAGCGCCGCTTTTTGATGCGCACCGACTGGGGCTTTGTCCACCAGAACCCCGCCGATGGTCTGCGCATGACGGTGTCGGCCGGCGCCAATGTCGGCGAGCGGCTGATGGCGGTCGGCGACCGCCACTACGGAAAAATCCGAGCCACGGCGGTCGACTGGCTGTCGCGCGTCGAGATCGACGAAGACCGCATAGACGACGAGCCGCGCGCCTTTTCCGGCGGCATGCGCCAGCGCCTGCAGATCGCCCGCAACCTCGTTACCGGCCCACGGCTGGTGTTCATGGACGAGCCGACCGGTGGTCTCGACGTGTCGGTGCAGGCACGTCTGCTCGATCTGCTGCGCGGGCTGGTCACCGACCTCGGCCTGGCGGCCATCGTCGTCACCCACGATCTCGCGGTGGCGCGGCTGTTGTCGCAGCGCATGATGGTGATGAAGGACGGCCGCGTCGTCGAAAGCGGCCTCACCGACCGCGTCCTCGACGATCCGCGCGCGCCCTACACCCAGCTTCTCGTTTCTTCCATTCTGCAGGTGTGACTATGGCAACCCCCCTCGTCGTCTCCGATGTCGCCAAGAGCTTCACCATGCATCTGCGCGACGGCATCAAATTGCCGGTGGTCGCCGGTGTCTCGTTCGCGATCAGGGCCGGCGAATGCTCCGTGCTCGGCGGCCCGTCCGGCGCCGGCAAGAGCTCGATCTTGAAGATGCTCTACGGCAATTATGCCGCCGACGAAGGCCAGATCATCGTCCAGCACGAGGGCGGGCTCATCGATCTCGCCTCGGCCAGCCCGCGCACCGTGCTTGCCGTGCGCCGGCTTACCATCGGCTATGTCAGCCAGTTCCTGCGCACCGTACCGCGTGTCTCGGCGCTCGATGTCGTCGCCGAGCCGCTGGTCGAGCGCGGCGAGGAGCGTGAGGTCGCGCGCGGCAAGGCACGTGCCTTGCTGGCGCAGCTGAACCTGCCGGAAAAACTCTGGGCGCTGCCGCCGGCGACGTTCTCCGGCGGAGAACAGCAGCGCGTCAACATCGCGCGCGGCTTCATCACCGAGCATCCGATCCTGCTGCTAGACGAGCCGACCGCCTCGCTCGACGAAAGGAACCGCGACGTGGTGATTTCCCTGATCGCCGCCAAGAAGGCCTCGGGCGTCGCCTTGCTCGGCATCTTCCACGACCACGACGTGCGCGAGGCGGTGGCCGACCGTATCATCGACGTGACCGCCTTCGCCGCCGGAAAAATCGCCGCATGACGAGGAAACTGTCGGAGGCACCGCTGATCCACGAGACGGCGCAAGTTGAGAACTCGACGCTTGGCCGCTGGACCGAGATCGCCGAGCGCTGCCGGGTTTCCGAAAGCACGCTCGGCGACTATTCCTACATGATGCAGGACTGCGGCGTCTGGTGCGCGACGATCGGCAAATTCGCCAACATCGCCGCCAATGTGCGCATCAACGCCACCAACCATCCGACCTGGCGGCCGACGCTGCACCATTTCACCTATCGCGCGTCCGACTATTGGGACGACGCCGAGCACGAGAGCGAATTCTTCGCCCAGCGCCGCGCCAAACGCGTCACCATCGGCCACGACACCTGGCTCGGCCATGGCTCGACCATCCTGCCCGGTGTTACTGTTGGCGATGGAGCGGCAGTCGGCGCCGGCGCAGTGGTGTCGAAGGACGTCGCGCCCTACACCATCGTCGGCGGCGTGCCGGCCAAACCGATCCGCGAGCGCTTCGACCGCCGCACCGCGGAGCGCTACCAGGCGCTCGCCTGGTGGGATTGGGACCACGCCCGGCTGCGCGCCGCGCTCGACGATTTTCGGGAACTGTCGGCGGAGGCTTTCCTGGAGAAGTATGGCGGCTAAGGGTCGTGAAATGGTGAAGGGGGGCAGCGGACAGGTTTCGAGGCTCAGGAAAGCCTTTCTTGTCACCATTCACCATTCGAGCCTCTCGTGCTGGATTGGCCGCGCCGCTCCAGGCTGTGGGCAGTAACAAAACTGACATCGTTCCGACACCGCAGGTTCATGCGGCTGCGCTAGCGAGGGTTAACAGACCTTCAATTGCGATTGGACTGGAGCCTGCACCATGTCAGCTACGCTCGAAATCCGCGGCGTCACCCGCCGGTTCGGCAAGAACACCGCCGTCAGCAATGTCGACATCGCGATCCCGCACGGTCAGATGGTCGGCATCATCGGCCGTTCCGGCGCCGGCAAATCGACGCTTCTGCGCATGATCAACCGCCTCGTCGATCCCAGCCAGGGATCCATCCTGTTCGACGGCGTCGAAGTCTCCGGGTTGCGCGGCTCGCCGCTCCGGCGATGGCAGCGCGACTGCGCCATGATCTTCCAGCAGTTCAATCTGGTGCCGCGCCTGGACGTGCTGACCAATGTGCTGCTCGGCCGGCTCAACCACCGCTCGACGCTGTCCAACCTCTTCGGCATGTTCTCGCGCAGTGAATGCGCCGAGGCTGTTGCGGCCCTTGAGCGTCTCGACATCGCCCGCACCGTACTGCAGCCCGCCGGCACGCTTTCCGGCGGCCAGCAGCAGCGCGTTGCTATTGCGCGTGCCATGATGCAGCAGCCGAAGGTGCTGTTGGCGGACGAGCCGATCGCCTCGCTCGATCCGCTCAACGCCAAGGTGGTGATGGATTCGCTGCAGGACATCAATTTGCGCGAAGGCATCACCGTCATCACAAATCTGCATACGCTTGATACGGCCCGCAACTATTGCAACCGTATCATCGGCATGGCTGCCGGCAAGGTTGTCTTCGACGGCCCGCCCGAAGACCTCAACCGCGAGGCCGTGCGCATGGTCTACGGCGCCGACAGCAATGGCGGCGAAATCTCCGAGGCCATCACTTCGACCAGTGTCGCCGTCAAACAGAAAATCGCTGCATCCGCCGGACCGCTCGAGCCCGTGTTCCCTGGCTACTGAGAACGGCCTGATCGCCCGCCCGCGTCAAAGGCACTCGTCAAAAGTTCGAACGCTCCGGCGCGAAGCCGGAACCAACAGGAGAGAGATAATGTTCAGGAAGATGGTTTTTGGCGCGGTTTCATTGCTCGCCATCGCAACAAGTGCCGCTCACGCCCAGGATATCAAGGAATTCCGCATCGGCATCCTTGGTGGTGAAAATGAAGCGGACCGGCTGCGCAACTTTCAGTGCCTCGCCGATCACCTGAAGTCCGAATTCGGCTTCGAGAAGGTCTCGCTGTTCCCGGCCGCCGACTATGACGGCGTAATCCAGGGCCTGCTCGGCGGCACCCTCGATTTCGCCGAGCTTGGCGCGTCAGGCTATGCCAGCGTCTACCTCAAGGATCCGAACGCCGTGACCCCGATCCTCACCACCCAGCAGACCGACGGCGCGACCGGCTATTATTCGATCGGCCTGGCGCTGAAGTCGTCCGGCATCACCGACATCGAGTCGGCAAAGGGGAAGAAGCTCGGCTATGCCGACCCGGATTCGACCTCCGGCTATCTGATCCCGCTGACCCAGATTCCGAAGGACACCGGCGCCTCGAACGAAACCTTCTTCGCCTCGACCCAGTTCAATGGCGGCCACGAGAACAACCTCCTCGCCGTTCGCGACGGCAAGGTCGATGTTGCGGTTGACGACTCCTCGGGCATTGGCGACTTCAAGAACGGCTACACGTCCGGCACCTTCCACAAGGAAGTCGCCAAGGGCGCCGTCGACCCCAACGATTTCGTCGAAGTCTGGCGCTCCGGCCTGATCCCGAACGGCCCGCTGGTCGTGCGCACCGCGCTCGGTGGCGATATGAGCGCCAAGCTCGCCAACTTCTTCACCAGCCTGCCGGCCAAGGACAAGCCCTGCTTCGAGGCCATCGAAGGCGGCGATTTCACTGGCTACGTTCCTGTGAAGCCGGACTTCTACAGCGTCATCGTCGAAGCCCGCAAAGCCGCGATCGGCGGCTGAATGCAGTTGCAAAGGGCGGCCTTACCAGCGCCGCCCTTTTTGCATGCCCGATCATGACCATCTCAGCCACGATCCGTTCAGACGCGACCCGGCGGACAGTCGACTGCTGGCGACGGCAGACGTCCTTGCGCCGGTTCTACACGGCGCTCGGCATCGGTTTGCTGCTTATCGCCATGTGCACAGCCATGTGGTTCGCCGACGAGGCCAATGCCGGACATTTCTTCGATCGGCTGCCGCATATACTGGATTTCCTTAGCTGGCTTGTTCCCAAAGACTGGAACGACGTCTGGCGGGCGCTGTTCGACATCGCATCTCCGCACGACAAGGGCAGCCAGGAGTTCAACTTCCCGCTTGGCCGCGTCTATCTCTGGGGCGGTTTTTACCTACCCGAATATTTCGAGCTGATGCTCACCACGCTCAACGTGGCGCTGGTTTCCACTTTCATCGGCTTCGTCTTTGCGGTGCCGTTCTCGTTCATCGCCGCGCGCAATTTGACACCCAGTCCGGTGCTCAGGCTCGTCGGCAAACGCTTCATGGAACTGCTTCGCGCCTTCCCCGAGATCGTCATTGCCGGCCTGTTCGCAGCCATCCTCTCGACTGGCCCGGTCGCGGCCATCATCGCCATCGGCCTGCATTCGATCGGCGCCCTCGGCAAGCTCTTCTACGAGATCAACGAAAACATCGACATGCGCGCCGACGAAGGCCTGCGCGCGGTCGGCGCCAACTGGTTCGAGCGCGTGCGCTTCGCCGGCCTGCCGCAGGTGCTGCCCAATTTCATGTCCTATGCGCTGCTGAGGATCGAGATCAATGTCCGTATCTCGACCATCATCGGCGCGGTCGGTGGAGGCGGCATCGGCGAGGAGCTGAAGCTCTCCATCTCACGCGGCTTTGGCGCCAAGACGCTGGCACTGGTGCTGCTGTTGTTTACCACCATCTTCCTCGTCGACCAGTTCTCCGCCTGGCTTCGTCGCAAGCTCGTTGGCGAGCAGGCCTTCATGATGGGCGCCTGACCATGATGCCAAAAAGTGGATTCCGGTTTTTGGAAAAGATCTTGGCAAATCAACAAGAAGACTGCCCATGACCGCGATGACCGCCGATGAGATGCAGGCGATAGAGGAGCGCTCTCCCCAAGTGTTCCGACGGCCCTTGTACAAACGCTTCGGCCCGCTGGTGCTGTTCGCCGGCATCCTGCTCTACCTCGTCTATGCCTTGTGGTTCTTCAGCCTGCCGCAAGTGCTGAGGCAATCGCACTGGGAGCGCCTGCCGCTCTTCCTGACGCAATGGATCAGCTACGATCTGCAGCCGGAATTCCGTCTCGATCAGCCTCAGATCACCCCCAAATACCCGCGTTTTTCTGCACTTGGCGAAGACCCGCATCCGGACTGGGTCATCGCCAATGCCAACGGCTCCTACACCGTTCTGATCGAAGGCCGAGCCAAATCCGTCACCTTCGACAAGGCCGAGGCAACGCTTGTCGCCAATGGCCAGGCGGTGCCGGTGTCGTTGACCAGCGGCAAGCCGGTGATAACCGGCCCGGTGCCGGACTGGATCACCGCGCATGACGATGAAATCGTCGCCCGGATGGGCTTTGCCGGCGAGGTTCGCATAACCGTCGATCGCGTCAAGGTCCGCAAGCGCTTCCTCGGCTGGGCGAATTTCGTCTTCGACACACGCTCGCCCTTCTTCGGCAAGTCGCCCGGCGAGGTGGTCTCGTTGCTGATGTCCGGACCCCAGCTCAAGCCTGGCACATCGAACATTGCGCTGGCCGCGGACAATATCTGGAACAACGCCCAATGGCAGCATGGCGACGTCTGGACGAAGCTGTTCCAGACCATCGTCATGGCGTTTCTCGGCACCTTGCTCGGCGGCATCGTCGCCTTCCCGCTCGCCTTTTTCGCCGCCCGCAACATCACCCCGAGCGGCCTCCTCAGCCAGGTGCTCAAGCGGTTCTTCGATTTCATGCGTTCGGTCGACATGCTGATCTGGGCGCTGTTCTTCACCCGCGCCTTCGGCCCGGGCCCGCTGGCCGGCAGCGCCGCGATTTTCTTCACCGAGATCGGCACGCTCGGCAAAGTCTATTCGGAAGGCCTCGAGAACATCGACGACAAGCCCCGCGAGGGCATCCAGTCGACCGGCGCCAACGGCTTGCTGGTGCAGCGCTATGGCGTGCTGCCGGAAGTGATCCCGGTCTTCATCAGCCAGACGCTCTACCAGTGGGAATCCAACACCAGGGGCGCGACGATCATCGGCGCCGTCGGTGCCGGTGGCATCGGCCTGAAGCTTTGGGAAGCGATGCGCACCAACTCCAACTGGGCCAATGTCTTCTACATGGTGCTCTTGGTCCTGCTCGTCGTTTTCATCTTCGACAACATTTCCAATTTCCTGCGCCGCCGGCTGAGCAGGACGATCCACGACTACAACAGGATACAGGCCGAGCAGGGGTGACGGGTGCATCGGGCTGGCCGATCGTTATGCAACTTTCCTCCACCCGTCCTTAATATGCCTGTAGCCGTCGCGGTAGACAGCTTCCGGGCCTTCGGAAAAGTCGCGCCACACCTTGGTGGCCGCGGCCAAGTCCTTCAGCGAACGCCCGAACGCCTCGATCGTCAGCCAATCGTCGTAGCCGCTCTTGCGGATGGCGGAGAAAGTCTCCTTCCAGGGAATATGGCCACGGCCCGGCACCCCGCGATCGTTCTCCGAAATGTGGATATGGACGATGTTGTTGCGGTTGCGCGTATAGGCGCCAATCGGGTCGGCTTCTTCGATGTTGGCATGGAAGGTGTCGTACATCGCCTTGATGTGCGGCCGGTCGATCGCGTCGATATGCTCCGATAAATCGTCCATCGTGTTGAGCAGGTAGCATTCGAAGCGGTTGAGCGCCTCCAACCCGATGGTGACGCTCTTGTTGCCGGCATAGTCGCCAATGGCGCGTTGCGAAGCGATCGAACGTTTTCTCTCGGCCGCTGTCGGCCCGCTGCCGGAGAAGGCCCCGAGTGTCGAATGGAGCGGGCCGCTCAACGTGTTCGCGCCAAGCGCCTGAGCGCAGTCGATCGCCGATTTCATGTAGTCGATACCGGCTTTGCGCGTCGAGGCATCCGGCGAGATCAGGTTCATCGCCGGATCGCCCATCGCCGAGACGGCGGTGCGTTGCAGCCCGATACGGTCGAGCAGTTCGCCGAGTTTCCTGTAGTTGTCCGGCGTGCCGGAGAAGACCGGTATTTCGACGCCGTCGAAGCCGGTCGCCTTGATGTCCCTCAGCAACGGCTCGTGTTTTTTCGAGACACTGGTCGTCCACAACAACATGCACATGCCGATTTTCATCGACGCCCCCTCCCTTCATTCGCCCGATCGCCGGAGGGGTGGTGAGATTCAGGTCAGGCCGATCCGAAAGTGGTGGGTTCCAAGAGCCGGAGCGGAACGTACTTTGGTACATGAGCACCGGAAGCGCAGGAAACTGGCATTTGCCAGACCGGTCTCACCTGACTATCACCACCACCCTTCAGAGCTTCGTCCATGCCCCATTCTTCTTCGACGACTTCACGCAGGCCTCGATGAAGGCCATGCCCTCGACGCCGTCCTGCACTGTCGGGAAGACGACATCCTTAGCCGGCTTCCCGCCCTTCCGGCGCGCTGCACGAATCGCCCGCGCGGCTTCCTGATAGATGTTGGCGAAACCTTCGAGATAGCCTTCCGGATGCCCTGGCGGAACGCGGCTGACGCGCCCGGCGACGGGGAGCGCGCCGGCGCCATTACGGGTAATCAACTGCTTCGGCTGGCCGAACGGCGTGTACCAGAGATAGTTCGGGTCGGCCTGCACCCATTCGAGGCCGCCCTTCGAGCCGTAGATGCGCAATTTCAACCCGTTCTCGTGGCCGGGCGCCACCTGGCTTGCCCAGATCATTCCCTTGGCCGGGTGCGACCCGCCGACCGGCTTGAAGCGCAGCAGCACATTGATGTTGTCGTCGAGCAGCCTCCCCGGCACGAAGGCATCGAGATCGGCCGACAACGAATCGAGCTCCAGCCCGGAGACGAAACGGGCAAGGTTGTAGGCATGCGTGCCGATATCGCCCAGTGCACCGCCGGCACCCGCCTGCTTCGGGTCAGAGCGCCACGCAGCCTGCTTCTGGCCGGTGGCGGCCAGGTCTTCGGTCAGCCAGTCCTGCGGATATTCCGACTGCACGATGCGGATATCGCCGAGCTGTCCCTTGGCCACCATCTCGCGTGCCTGCCGCACCATCGGATAGGCGGTGTAGTTATGCGTCAGCACGAACACCTTGCCAGTCTTTTCGACCAGCGCCGCCAGCCTCTTTGCCTCGGCTAGCGTCGTCGCTAGTGGCTTGTCGCAGATGACGTGGATGCCGGCCTCGAGAAAAGCTTTGGCGGCCGGCACGTGCACATTGTTCGGCGTGACGATGGCCACCACCTCGATGCCATCCGGCCGCTTGGCCTCCGCCTTGGCCATCTCGGCATAGGAGCCGTAGCTGCGTGCCGGATCGAGCCCAAGCTCGGCCGCCGAGGCCTTGGCGCGCTCCGGATTCGACGAGAGGGCGCCAGCAACCAGCACGAACTCGTTATCCATGCGTGCCGCGATGCGGTGCACCGCGCCGATAAAGGCGCCTTGTCCGCCGCCAACCATGCCGTAGCGGATCGGACCGCCTCCCGTTTCCGTCTTCGATGCGCCAACCACGATTTTCTCCCTCGTCATTGAAATACCCCTCCCCTTGAGGGGAAGGTGGCCCGCAGGGCCGGGTGGGGTCGGTTCATGCCGAGCCCTACGCCCAGCGACCCCACCCCGATCCGCTGCGCGGATCGACCCTCCCCTCGAGGGGGAGGGAATATCTGTGCTAGATCCCCATCATGCCGCGCAGCACCTTTTTATCGGTCGTGCCGCCGGCGAAGTCGTCGAATGCTTTTTCCGTCACCCTGATGATGTGGTGCTGGATGAAGGGAGCGCCTTCGGCCGCACCATCCTCCGGGTGCTTGAGGCAGCATTCCCATTCCAGCACCGCCCATGAATCGTAATTGTATTGGGTGAGCTTGGAGAAGATGCCGCCGAAATCCACCTGCCCGTCACCGAGCGAGCGGAAACGCCCGGCACGGTTGGTCCAGCTCTGGTAACCGGAATAGACGCCTTGCCGCCCGGTTGGATTGAACTCGGCATCCTTGACGTGGAACGCCTTGATCCGCTCGTGGTAGATGTCGATAAATTCGAGATAATCGAGCTGTTGCAGCAGGAAGTGCGACGGGTCATAGTTGATGTTGCAGCGCTTGTGGCCGCCGACCGAATCGAGGAACATCTCGAATGTCGCGCCGTCGAACACGTCCTCGCCTGGATGAATTTCGTAGCCGACATCGACCCCGTTTTCGTCATAAACGTCGAGGATCGGCGTCCAGCGTTTGCCAAGTTCGGCAAATGCCTCCTCGATCAATCCCGCCGGCCGCTGCGGCCAGGGGTAGAGGTATGGGAAGGCCAACGCTCCGCAAAACGACACCGACGCCTTGAGCCCGAGATTCTTCGACGCCTTGGCGGCGAACTTCATCTGTTCGACCGCCCATTGTTGCCTGGCTTTTGGATTGTTGTGCACCGCAGCCGGCGCGAAGCCGTCGAACTGCGCGTCATAGGCGGGATGCACCGCCACCAATTGCCCCTGCAGATGCGTCGACAGTTCGGTGATCTCGACGCCGGCATCGGCGCAGATGCCCTTCACCTCGTCGCAATAGGCCTTGGAGGAGGCTGCCTTCTCGAGATCGAACAATCGGGCGTCCCATGTCGGGATCTGCACGCCCTTGTAGCCCAGACCGGCCGCCCATTTGGTGATCGAGGCCAGCGAATTGAACGGCGCGGCGTCACCCGCAAACTGCGCCAGGAACAGACCAGGTCCCTTCATCGTCGTCGGCATCGGCATCTCCCTAATGTTTCACGACCAAGCATAGCGCCGATTGAAAACAGGGCCAGCGTCTTTGGTCTCTTTGCACAGCGCGCTCAGCGCCGCTATTCTGGTATTACCAAATGCCGAAATCTGGTCAAGCCATTTGACGCGCTGCCGCAGTCCTGCAACCATGCCGAGTTAAGCCACATGTTTAAGTATAATCAATAGCATAGACACGAGCCAACGCTTGATGGCAGCACTTCTTGCCGTCCAGATGAAATTACTGTAGACCTCCCATCAAGCCCAATTGGTCGAACCAGTTTGCAAAAAAATGCTGGGACGCCTTGGGGAGGAATCATGCGGCGGCTTCGGCAGAGTGCGCCGCAGGCAAACTGGTACAGGCGATTCTGGGAAGGATAGACCATGCATCTTTCGACGCACAATTGGATGCGGGCGGAGCCGCTGGAAACGACGCTCAAGCGCATCAAGAAATTCGGCTATGAGTCGATCGAGATTTCCGGCGAACCCGAACAGTACAAGCCCAAGGAGACGCGCGCACTGTTGAACGAGTACGGCATTCGCTGCTGGGGAGCGGTGACGCTGATGCTGGGCGAGCGCAATCTCGCCGCCAAGGACCAGGGCCAACGCGAGCGGTCGGTGCAGTACGTCAAGGACGTGCTGACCATGGTCAGCGAGCTCGACGGCGAGATTATCACGCTGGTTCCCGCCACCGTCGGCAAGGTCGTGCCGGACGGCACCGAGGAAGAGGAATGGAAATGGGTGGTCGACGCCACCCGGGAATGCTTCACCCACGCCAAGAAAGTCGGCGTCAAGATCGCGGTTGAGCCGCTCAACCGCTTCGAGACTTATCTGTTCAACCGCGGCGCCCAGGCACTGGCGCTGGCCGATGCGGTCAGCCCCGAATGCGGCGTCTGCCTCGACGCCTACCACATCCACATGGAAGAATTTAACGTCTACGACGCGATCCGGCAGGTCGGCAAGCGCCTGTACGATTTCCATGTCGCCGACAACAACCGCTTCGCCGCCGGCCTCGGGCAGATCGACTGGCCGAAGATCGTCGGCACGCTGAAGGAGATCGGCTATGACGGCGCGCTGACCAATGAATTCGTCGCTCCGGTCGACCGCACGCCGGCTGCTCCCTATCCCGACATGGTCGAACGCAACCCCGTCGACATCTCGCCGGAGCAGTTGAAGTTCATTCAGGACCACGGCTCCAGCGTGCTCACGGAGAAATTCTACACCGACCAGATGCGCATCAACGCGGAAACGCTGCTGCCGCTGATCAAGTAGCCGAGCCGTTTGGAAAGAGCCCTTCCGCCTCACCGCGGCCGGGCCGAGGATGAACATGCGCATCAAAACGGTCCAAGCCTGGTGGGTCCGCATACCGATCGAAGTCGCGAAGCAGCACCGCAGCGACTTCGGTCAGGTGGCGACGTTCGACGCCGCCATCCTGCGCATCGAGACCGACGACGGGCTGGTCGGCTGGGGCGAGGGCAAGAATGCCGCCGGCAGCGCCGGCAGCTACGGCGCCCTTGTCCATTTGCTGAACTACGAGGTCGGCCCGCAGCTGGTCGGCCGCGACCCGGCTGACATCGGCGTCATCTGGGAGATGCTCTATAATGGCACGCGCCACGACAGCGCCGCTCGCGCCGGCCACGCCATGCCGCAATTGGCGCGACGCGGCATGAGCATCGCCGCTATCAGCGCCGTCGACATCGCATTGTGGGACATTCTTGGCAAATCGCTCGGCGTTCCGGTCTGGCGGCTGCTCGGCGGCCGCAAGCTGGACCGCATGCCGGCCTATGCTTCCGGCGGCTGGGCTACTGCGGAAGCCATCGGCGACCAGCTGCAGTCCTACATCACCAAGGGCGGTTTCAAGGCGCTGAAGATGCGCGTCGGCGCCATGGACGGCGCCCCACATATCTCGGCCGCTCGCGTCCGTGCCGCCAGACAGGCGCTCGGTCCCGATATAGACCTGATGGTCGACGCGCACGGCACCTACACGGTGGCCGAAGCCAAGCGCTTTATCCATCTCGCCGGCGACCTCGATCTCGCCTGGTTCGAGGAGCCGGTGATCGCCGACGACAAGCCCGGCATGGCCGAGGTGCGCGCCTGCGGTTCGATCCCGATCGCCACCGGCGAAAGTGAGGCGACGCGCTATGCCTTCCGCGACCTCGCCGTGCTCAAATCCGCCGATATATTCCAGCCGGATCCGGCCTTTTGCGGTGGCATCAGCGAGGCGATGAAGATCGGCACCATCGCCAGCGCCTTCAATCTGCGCTTTGCGCCGCATCTTTGGGCCGGCGCGCCCTGCTTCTTTGCCGGGTTGCATGTCTGCGCTGCTTCACCGGCGAGCTTCACCGTCGAATATTCGCTCGGCGCCAACCCGATGATCCACGATCTGATCGAAGAGACTGTCGAAGCAAAGGACGGTATGGTAGCGATCCCTGATAGACCCGGGCTGGGATTCACCATTTCGGAGCGGTTCCTGGAGGCGCACGCGCAACACGGCTGACATGAAAGAAAAGAACCTTCTCGCGGAACTCGCCGCCTATCTGTTCTCCCATTCGGACAAGGAGACGGGCCGCACGCCGTCGGAGCGCGAACTGGCAGAGCATTTCAGCGTCAGCCGCGGCCAGATCCGCGAGGCGCTGGCCATTCTCGAGGCCATGCGCATCGTCGAGCGACGGGCGAAATCCGGCATCTACATCGATACGAAGCAGGCGAGCGTCGAGGCGATGGCGCTGTTCGCCCGCGCCGGCCTGCCGCTCGATCCCGTCCAGATCTACGAGACGGTCGAGTTGCGCAAGATCCACGAGATCAAGGCCGCCGAACTTGCCTGTTCACGCGCCACCGAGGAGAATTTCGAGCGGCTGCGCGAGATCCTGAAGGCCTCCGAGGATCGCATCGCCGCCGGTGAAGGGCTTGCCCGGGAAGACCGCGAGTTCCACCTCGAGATCGTGCGGGCGACCAAGAACAGCGTCTTCCACAATATCTGCAGCGTCTACTACATGATGGGTGAGCTGCGCCTGCCGATCTATTTCAACGATCCCGAACGCAGCGTGCGCTCCCATGCCGAGCATATCCAGATCTACGAGGCGCTGCTGCGCCGCGACGGCAATCTCGCCCAGGCGCTGATGAGCGCCCACCTGCAAGGCGCGGAAAGCTACTGGAAGGGGCTGATCGAGGGGCGTGGGGCGGAACCGGAAAGCCCTGCGCTCGAAAAGGCCTGAAATGCCCAAGATCCTGTCAACACACAGACTGCACCCTCGTGCCGCTTCCATGCTGACCGGGGCCGGCGAACTCGTCGTTGCTTCCGCCCTCGATGCGGCCACGCTGGCCGCCGAGGCGAGGAACGCCGATGTCATCATCGTTCGCGCTCCCTTGCCTGCGGCGCTTTTCGAAGGCGCGAAGAAGCTCAGGGCCGCGATCCGCCACGGCGCCGGGCTGGACATGGTACCGATGGAAGCGGCCAATGCGGCCGGCGTGCTGGTGGCGAACGTGCCGGGGGTGAACGCGCGATCTGTCGCCGAATATGTGATGTTCGCGGCGCTGGCGCTACTTAGGCGCTTCCGTGTGTTGGACCGCGACTTGCGTGCGAAGGGCTGGCTGGCGGGCCGCGAACACACGGTGGTGGCCAGCGAGCTAGCGGGCAAGACGATCGGCATTGTCGGCCTCGGCGCGATCGGTCAGGCGGTTGGCCACATCGCCGCCCATGGGTTCGATCTGAATGTGGTGGCGACGACGCGCAGCATGCGGCCAGCGCCGGACAGGGTCGGCTTCCTGTCGATCGATGCACTCATCGAGCAGAGCGACATCATCGTTCTGTGCTGCCCGCTGACGCCCGAAACACGGGGGCTGATCAGCCGCGAGCGCATTGAGCGGATGAAGCCGGATGCGCTGCTGATCAATGTTTCGCGCGGGCCGGTGATCGATGACAACGCGCTGATCGAGGCCTTGCAGAAGGGCCGCATCGGCGGCGCTGCGCTCGATGTTTTTGC
This sequence comes from Mesorhizobium sp. M0904, assembly GCF_040319475.1. Taxonomy (NCBI): domain Bacteria; kingdom Pseudomonadati; phylum Pseudomonadota; class Alphaproteobacteria; order Hyphomicrobiales; family Phyllobacteriaceae; genus Mesorhizobium; species Mesorhizobium sp. M0904. The sequence continues at coordinate 95,512 of NZ_JAMYOC010000019.1, forward strand.
TACACAACCGCTACCGCCCAACCATCCTTATTTCGGCTTCGACAACGTCATCGTCACCCCGCACATGGCTGGGATTACCGAGCAGTCGATGATGCGCATGGGCGTCGGCGCGGCTGGCGAAGCCTTGCTGGTGCTGGCCAACAGATTGCCGGTCAATCTGCGCAACGCCGAAGTGGTCGAGCACTACCGGCGGCGGTTCCCTGCCGATTTCTGAAAGCGCCCCAATTTTCCCGAATTCGCCGGCGATGGTGCCGGCATGGCAAGCGTCACAAAATTCCTGCTGACCGCCGGCTTCTGCGTGGCGACGGCGCAAGCCTTCGCCAACGGACAGGGTAGCTACGTGTTCTGCGACAACGGCATACGCTGCGTGGCGGCACCCTGTCCATCGAACAGCGCACTCGACCTCGCAGCTGGGAAGCTCATCAAAGGCGTTTCAATCGACATCGATCGCCTGCCGCAGCAAGACAAGGCGCTCGATCTTTCAGACAAGCTCTAGGCCGGCAAGGTCGTTGTTGTCGGCTCGATCGAGAACCGCACCCGGACCTTCAACGGCAAGCGGTACACCCTGCCTTGGCTGGTAGCCACCAGCATCGAACGCGCCGCCAAGGACAGCGAACGCGGCCACTGCTCGTCGCGCTGACACGCGCTATCCGATCAATTTGCAAGCAGCCCCTCCACGCCCGCTGCGATGCGCAGCAGGTGGTGGTCATGGCCATTGCGCGCCACCAGCATCAGCCCGGCCGGACGCGTCATTCCCGGCATCGGCAGCGAGATGGCTGATAGATCGAACTGGTTGGCGACCTGCGTGTTGCGCAGCAGAAGGCCTTCCGTCCTGTTGCACAGAGCCTCGTCGCTGGTCATCGACACGATCGTCGGCGCCGTCACCGGTGTGGTCGGCAGGGCCAGCACGTCGACCGACGCCAGCCGGTCATCCATCGCGGCGGCCAGCGCCGTGCGGCGGCGCATTGCCCTGATATAGACCGTGGCCGGAATGGCGGCGGCGCGCGACAATGGCCCGCTTACCCGCGGGTCGACCGGCCTCGTCGCTCCCGTCGCCAGCCAGTCGGCATGGATCTCCGCCCCTTCCATCGCCGCGATCGACGCGCGTTGGGTTGTCACGCGCAGATCGGCAAGCAGGTCGTCGATCGACAGCTCCACAAGCCGTGCGCCGCTAAGCTCTATCTTGCGCAGACACCGGTCGAACGTCGTCGCGACCTCTTGCTGCGTATCATCGAACAGCACGCCGCGCGCAATACCGATGCGCAGGCCGTCCAGCGGCAGCGGCAACAGTGCCGCCAGGTTTTCGCCCGACATCACCGCATCGGCCGCCGCACATTCGGCGACGGTGCGGGCCAGCGGACCGATCGAGTCCAGCGTGGCTGACAGCGGAAACGCACCCGCAAGCGGCACGCGCCGCGCAGTCGGCTTGAAACCGACGACGCCATTCAGCGATGCCGGAATGCGCACCGAACCACCGGTATCGGAACCGATGGAGATTTCGCTGGTGCCTTCGCCCACCGAAACGCCGGCGCCTGAGGAGGAGCCGCCCGGAATACGGCTGGCATCGCTAGCATTGCCGGGCGTGCCATAATGTGGATTGACGCCGATTGCAGTAAAGGCGAACTCGGTCATGTTGGTCTTGCCGAGGATGATTGCACCGGCCTGGCGCAACTGTTGCACGACAATGGCATCCCGCAGCGCCGGCGCTGCGTTGGCGAGCAGCAGAGAGCCGGCCGTGGTCGGCTCGCCGGCGACATCGAACAGATCCTTGATCGAGACGATCGCCCCATCGAGCGGCCCGAGCGTGACGCCGGCTTTTCGCCGCGCATCGGTAGCGTCCGCTGCCGCCCGTGCGGCTTCCGGGTAGAGCTTTACGAAAACCCTCTCATCGTCGACGCGAGCGGCAAGAGGCGAAAGAATTGCTTCGAGGTGATCGCGGGCTGATTGCATTTTTCGGTGTCGGACTCCGCGCGTTTGCAACGTCTTAAGGTAGCAGCCAGAAACTGGCCGCAGGAGACATAACCCGGCACGGTCGGATTTGCACCTGTCGAACCGAAGGAGGAAGGCCCGATGCTCTACCAAGGCAGCTGCCACTGCGGCAAGGTCGCGTTCGAGGTCGAAGGCGAGCTGACCGGAGCCGTTCGGTGCAATTGCTCGATCTGCTCGCGCAAGGGTGCACTGCTATGGGCAGTTCCGCATGAGAGCATGCGGGTGCTTGCCTGGGGCGATGATCTCGGTCGCTACAGCTTCGGCAACCATGTCATCGCCCACCGCTTCTGCCGCAGCTGCGGCATTCACCCCTTCGCCGAGGATGTCGGCGAAGGGAGCGGGCGAAGTGCCTATATCAATATCAATTGCATCGAGGCGTTGGACGTCGCCGCCGTGCCGGTCTTCGACTTCGACGGCCGTTCCGTTTAGGCCTTGGGGTCGTCGATCGGCTTGGGGCCAAGGAAGAACGCCGCCAGTGCCGCAAGCAACGTCGCCGCCGCGCAATAGGCGAAGGCGGTGGCAACGCCGGTATTGTCGACCAGCAGGCCGCCGAAGACGGCGCCCAACGCGATCGCGACCTGGAACGTCATAACCATGAGCCCACCGGCGCTTTCCGCCTGATCGGGGGCGGCCCGCACCAGCCAGGTCTGCAGCCCGACTGGGACGGCGCCGAAGGCAAAGCCCCAGCTGGCCACTGCTATTGCAGCCACGACGGGTGAAACTCCGACCACCAGCAGCAGGAGCGCCGAAAACGCGATCAGCAGGGGCGCCAGGCTGACGGCTGCCTTGAGGCTGCGTTCGGCAATGAAGCCGCCGGCAAAATTGCCGAAGAAGCCACCAATGCCGTAGGCGAGCAGCACAAGCGAGATCGTCTCGATGTCCAGCGCGGGCACCTTCTCGAGAAACGGGCGGACATAGGTGAAGCCGGCAAAATGTCCCGAGGCGACCAGCAGCACCACCAGCAGTGCCACCCTGATCATCGGCCGCTTCATCACCTCCAGCAGCGTGCGAAAACCTGCCGTACCTGCAGGCGGCAGCTTCGGAATGGTAGCCACCTGCACCAGCAGCGCCAGCGCACCGACCACGGCGGCGATCATGAACGCCGTCCGCCAGCCCCAGATGTCGCCGACATAGGCGCCGACCGGAGCCGCGCAGACCGTCGCCACCGAAACGCCGGTGAGAATGATCGACATGGCGCGCGGCATCAGCCGCATCGGAACGAGCCGCATCGCCATGGCTGCCGACATCGACCAGAAGCCGCCAAGACTGATCCCGAGCATGATGCGGGCAATCAGAAGAACGGGAAGCGAGGACGCAAACGCGGCCACCAGGTTTGACAGCACAAGCAGCACCGTCAGCGCCCACATGACCAGCCTGCGGTCCAGCCGCTTGGTGACAATAGCCATGGTCGGCGCCGCAATCGCACCAATGACGGCGGTGGCCGTTACCGCCTGCCCGGCGGCGCCTTCGGTGATGCCGAGATCCTGCGCAAGCGGCGTCAGCAGGCTGGCAGGCAGAAATTCCGCGGTCACCAGGCCAAAGACTCCGAGCGCCAGGGAGACCACCGCCCCCCATGCGGGCTCGGATCGTTCGCCGGTTTCCGATGGGTCGAGAACGGCGTCCATGACGCCTGTCGCGGGTTCGGTCATGAGGGATCTCCGATCTGGTTGCAGCGCAGCATCTGGCTGCAGTGCAACATAGGGAGTGACTGTCTGGAGTTTCCATGCTAGAAACACCATTATGCTTGACCGTTCGTCCAAAATCCCCGTCACCGGTGATCCGCTGACAGACATATTGCGCGGATTGCGCCTCGAAGGCGTCGATTACGGCCGTTGCGAGATGAAGGAACCCTGGGGCATCCATTTTCCGGCTCAGGCGGCGGCACGGTTTCATTTCATCGGCCGCAAAGGCTGCTGGTTGCTGCAGCCGTCCGGCGAATGGGTGGAACTGAAGGCGGGCGACGCGGTATTGTTGCCGCGCGGCTCAGCCCACACGCTGGCAAGTGAGCCGGGCACCGAGGCGGCGCCGATCCACGGCTATGAGGTCGAGGAAATCTGCAAGAATGTCTATTGCATGTCGAATGACGGCGTGCCCGGCTGCCGTCCGGGGACCTTGCTGTTTTTCGGCAGCATGTATTTCAATCTCGATGGCTTGCACCCCTTGCTCGGCATGATGCCGGACGTGATGCGCGCGCATGAGTTGGAAGCCTATGAGCCAGGCATCCCGCATTTGCTGGAGGCGATGGCTCGCGAGGTGACGATGGAGCGCGTCGGCTCCGGCGGCATCCTGGCGCGGCTGGCCGATGTGCTCGCCGCGACCGTCATCCGCTCATGGGTCGAGCGCGGCTGCGGCGACTCTTCCGGATGGATCGCGGCGGTGAGGGACCGCGAGATCGGCCGAGTGCTGGCCGCGATCCATCTGGAACCGAGCCGCGACTGGACGGTAGACGCTCTGGCAAAGATGATGGGCTCCTCACGATCAGGTTTCGCCGAGCGCTTCGCAACCATTGTCGGCGAAACACCGGCAAAGTACGTCACGCAGGTGCGGATGCACCAGGCGAGGCAATGGCTGGTCCGCGACCGGCTCAAGATTTCCGTCGTCGCGGCTCGTCTCGGCTACGAATCCGACGCCTCCTTCAGCCGCGCCTTCAAACGGGTCATCGGATCGCCGCCCAGCCATTTCCGGGCCGAGGAACAGGCTGATATCCGCCAGGCCGGCTAAACGTTGGCCGGGTTATTGCTCGGTGATGCAGGCCGAGCCGGCGCTGCTCTTGCAATATTTGCCGGAGGCCCCGCACCTGCCATCCGAGACTTCCACGACGGTGCCGCTCAACAACAGTTTGCAGTCGCTGGTGGACAGATTGACCGTGCCGTTGAGGTCCTTGATCTTCTTGGCGTCGACCTTCGCGCCGGCGACAACTTTCTTGGCTGCCTGCGCCTCGCCCAGATGCGCCGCCGACAATCCCATACCGGCGACGAGCAGGATCGTCGCAAAACTGCGGAACAGATTTCCCATAGCCAACCCTCCGTTTTGGGCCTCCAAATTGGGCTTGCAAAGCCCGTTTGGGACCAGAGGATCAGCCTATTCGACAAATCGGAGCATCCGCATCCCCCGTACGGGGGATGACGAGAAGACTCGAGCATTTCGCAGCCAAGCGGAATCACGTGGCGTCGCACAAATGCGGCTAAAACACATGGATAGAGCGGCATGCACGGTTCACTTTGAACGTATCCCGCTCTAGGGCAGTAAAGACGGTTGTACTTAGCCGGCGTGACGCAGGCTTATTCCGCTGCCCTTGTCGAACAGCACCACCTTGTCCGGGTTCCAGGCAAAGCGCACCGGCTGCTCTATCTGGACGTCGGTCCTCGCAGGCACGGTGGCGCGCAGCATGGCGTCGCCGACCCGCAGCGTCAGGATCTTCTCGACGCCATGGTTCTCGACGTCATGGACCCGCGCCTCGACCGGCGCGCCGGTCTCGAGATAGACGTCCTCGGGACGAATACCGAAGACGAGCGGGCGACCGTCGGTCGCCGCGCCCGTCTTGGCCCCCCCCGGAGTCTTGGCGCCCCCCGCAACCGGCGGTTCGAATTTGAGCGGCGCCATCACCGCACGGCCGTTGACGAGCTTGCCGTCGATGAGGTTCATCGGCGGCGAGCCGACGAAGCTTGCCACGTAGGTGTCGCGCGGATTGTTGTAGATCTCGTACGGCGTGCCGGTCTGGACGATGCGGCCATGGTTGAGCACGCCGACCTTGTCACCCATCGACATCGCCTCGATCTGATCGTGCGTCACGAACAGGAAGGTGGCGCCAAGCTGCATCTGCAGGTTCTTCAATTCGGTGCGCAGCGCCTCGCGCAATTTGGCGTCGAGCGCCGACAACGGCTCGTCCATCAGGAATACCCGCGGCTTGCGCACGATGGCGCGGCCGATCGAGACGCGCTGCATCTCGCCGCCTGAAAGCCTGTCGGTCTTGCGGTCGAGCAGATGCTCGATGCGCAGCGTCCTGGCCGCGCGGTCGACACGATCCTTGATCTCGGCATCGGGCAGCCGGCGGATCTTCGGCTTCAGCGGAAATTCGAGGTTCTGGCGCACCGTATAGCGCGGATAGAGCGAATATTGCTGCAGCACCAGCGCCACGTCGCGCTCGGCCGCGCCCCAGTCGGCGACATCGACGCCGTCGATGAAGACCTGGCCTTCGCTCGGTTTTTCCAGGCCGGCAATCATGCGCAGCGTCGTCGTCTTGCCGGCGCCGGTCTCGCCAAGCAGGACGAAGAACTCGCCATCGGCGATGTCGAGATCGAGCCCGGTCAAGGCGGTGTGGTTGCCGAATTTCTTCGAGATGTTCTTGAGCTGGATGTGGGCCATCAGAGTCTCACTCCCAGCGATTTGCCGCTCGCCGTGTCGAAGAAATGCGCCTGGCTGGGATCGATTCTGACGAAGACTCTTTCGCCGGGGCCGCCGATGAAGCCGCTCTTGGTGCGCGCACGCAGCATCTTGGAGCCGACCTTGAGGTCGACGATGTCGAAGGACCCGAGCGGCTCGACGATCTGCGTCTCCACCGGCAAGAATCCCTCGGCGGCTTCGCGGCGGACGAGGACGCCTTCCGGCCGGATGCCGAGCGCGAGTTGGCTGCCGGCATGGCCGTTGAGCTTCGACAGCAAGGCGCGCGGGAATTCGAAACCGGCGGCCGCATCGCCGACCGTGACCGAGGCCGATGAGGCTTTCTCGGTCACCGAAGTGTCGGCGACGTTCATCACCGGGCTGCCTACAAATTGCGCGACGAAAAGATTCGCCGGATGCGAATAGACCTCGTCCGGCGAGCCGACCTGCTGCAGCACACCTTCATGCATGATGACGATGCGGTCGGCGAGGCTCATCGCCTCGATCTGGTCGTGGGTGACGTAGATGCTGGTCGAGCCCTGCTTGATGTGCAGCCGCTTGATCTCGGCCCGCATCTCCTCGCGCAGCTTGGCATCGAGCGCCCCGATCGGCTCGTCCATCAGCATCGCCTTCGGCCGCCGCACCAAGGCTCGGCCGATCGCCACGCGCTGCATGTCGCCGCCCGACAGCGCCGACGGTTTATTGGCGAGGAGATCGCTGATCTGCAGCGTCTTGGCGACCGAGCGAACCTCGCTGTCGATCTCGGCCTTGCTCTTGCGCGTCGCCCTGAGCGGAAAGGCGATGTTCTCATAGACGCTCATATGCGGATAGAGCGAGAACGACTGGAAGACCATGGCGATATCGCGATCGGCGGCCTTGAGGTGCTGGACCGGCTTGCCGTCGATGAGGATGTCGCCGCCGTCGATCGTCTCCAGCCCGGCAATCGCCCTGAGCGTCGTCGTCTTCCCGCAGCCCGACTGGCCGAGCAGCACGATGAACTCGTTGTCGTCGATCTTCAGGTTGAGGTCTTTGATGACCTGGACGGCGCCGAAATATTTCTGGACGCCTCGAAGCTCGATCTGGGTCAATGCTGTGCCCCCGGATTTGCCCCTTGCCCGGTGCCGGCCTTCTCCTCCGGCGCGATCTTGGAGGTGATGTTGAAGCCGATCAGGCCGATCAGGATGATGGTCACGCCATAGCTGTGCAGCAGCATGTTCCACGGCTGGCAGAGCGCGATGATACCGAGCACCATCAGCACCTGGCTGCCCGGTTCGAGATATTTCTGGTTGATGTCGCGAAAGCTCATTTGCGGATCGCTCCAAACGACATGCCGCGCAACAGGTGGTTGCGGAGCAGGAAGGTGAAGATCGCGACCGGCAGCAGGAACAGGAAGGTTCCGGCGGCAATCACCGTCCAGTCCGGCAGGCCGGAACCGATCTGGCTGGGGATGAAGGGCGGTGCTGTCTGGGCACGGCGGCTGGTCATGATCAGTGCGAAGGCATATTCGTTCCACGCCGTGATAAAGCAGAACACGGCGGTGGCGGCGATGCCGGTGGCGGCCTCGGGCAGCACGATCTTGAAGAAGGCCTCCATGCGCGTATAGCCGTCGACGAGGGCCGCCTCCTCATACTCCTTGGGGATCTCGTCCATGAAGCCTTTCATCAGCCACACCGAGAAGGACAGGTTGAAGGCGGTGTAAAGGATGATCAGGCCGATATGGGAATCGTTGAGGCCGACCGCCCGGTACATCAGGAACATCGGAATGGCGACGACCACCGGCGGCAGCATGCGTGTCGACAGGATGAAGAACAGTAGGTCCGCCTCGCCTTTTACCTTGAAGCGCGAGAACCCATAGGCGGTGAAGGTGCCCATGCCGACGGCCAGGACGGTCGAGGTTATGGCAACGATCAGTGAGTTCATGAAACGGCTCGGATAGCCCGACCACTGCACCTGGCCCTTGCCGTCGCGCACGATCTTTTCGCCCCCATTGAAGACGACGCGCTCCCACCACGGCGCAGCCGCGTACTCCTCCGGCGACGGCGGGCTGCGCAGCTGCGAACGCTTGGTGAACAACTTGACGAAGGGCGATATCTCCGGCTGGAAAACCACCGTCGGCGGAATGGTGGTGGCGAGGTTGCGCGGCTTGAACGCCGTCGAGGCGATCCAGTAGATCGGCGCCAGGAAGATGATCGTCACCAGCAGGACAGCGACGATGGCGATCCGGTTGAAGGTGATTTCGGAAGAAGTGCGGACTGCGGCCATCTCAGCGCTCCTTCACCTTGTTGAGGTATTTGACATAGATGTTGGTGATCGCCAGCACCATGATCAGCACGATGTAGGCGAGCGCGCAGGAACGCCCGGTCTGCCATTCCTGGAACGCCATCTTGTAGAGCCGGATCGAGATCAGCTCGGCCGTCGGCTGGCTGGTCAGGATGTAGGCGAGGTCGAAGGTCTTGAACGCCTCCATGGTGCGGAAGATGACCGCGATCATCAGGATCGGCGCAACCAGCGGCAGCGTTATGCGGAAGAAGGTGTAGAACGGCCCGGCCCTGTCGATCGCGGCTGCCTCGTAGAGATGCTTGGGCACGGCCGACAGGCCGGCCAGCGACAACAGCATGACGAAGGGCGACCACATCCAGATGTCGGTCAGCGCGACCGCGTAGAGCGCCATTTTCGGATTCGACAGCCATTCGAAGGTACCGAGGCCCAGCGCATAATTGATGATGCCGAAGGACGGATCGTAGAGCAGCTTCCAGAACAGGCCAACGACGGCCATCGACAGCATCATCGGCAACAACAGGAGCGTCGTCAGCAGGCCCTTGAGCGGAATGTCGCGGTTGAGCAGCATGGCCACCCCGAAGCCGACGAGCAGCTGGCCGGCGACCGAGATGATGACGTATTTTGCGGTGATGGCGAAGTTGGACCAGACATAGGGATCGCTGAGCAGGTCGCGATAGTTTTGCAGCCCGACGAAATTCGCCGCCGCGCTGGTCGAGGCGCGGAAATCGGTGAACGAATAGCCCAGCGAATAGATCAGCGGGAAGATGTTGAAGACGATCAGAAACAGGATCGTCGGGATGATGAAGAGATTGCGGATCGAAATGTCGCTTAGACCGCGAGCGGCGGCCCGCGAGGACCTGTCCAGCGTGGTGATCATTGTGGTCGCCAAGACCCTGCTCCCAGTTCAGAAATCAGAAAGATTTCAAAAATCAGAAAAAGAAACGGAGGAGGCACGAACGCCCCCTCCGTGAAACTTCATGCTTATTGGCCGCGGCCATATTTCTTGAAGGTCGCGTTCCAGTCGGCTGCCAGTGCGTCCAGCGTCTCCTTGGCGGTGCCTTCGCCGCCGATCATGTAGGGATAGATGCGCTGGTTGAGCTGCTGCAGCAGTTCGGCATATTCCGGAACCGCCCAGAAGTCCTTGACCTTGAACATGGTCTCGTAGAACGCCTTGTTATAGGGCGTGGCGTTCTGGAATTCGGGCGATTTGAGCACGGCGGCACTGCAGGTGTAGCCGCCAAGCGCTGCCCATTTCTTCTGGGTCTCGTCCTTGATGAACCATTCCAGGAACTTCGTCGCCTCTTCCTGCTTCTGCGAGTAGGAAACGATGGAGATGCCCTGACCGCCGAGTGCGGCGAACTGGTCGCCGCCAGGTCCGGCTGGATTGGCGAAGAAGCCGGTGTTCTTGGCGTTCGGGTTCGACGCCTCGTTGATCAACGAGGGGAAGAACGCGAAGTAGTTCATGCTCATCGCGGCCAGGTTTTCAGTGATCGCCTGGTTGTCCTCGACGAAGAACGACTTGGCCCAGCCCGGAGGCGTGAACTTGTAGAGTTCCTTGTAGGCGTCGAGCGCCGCGATCGCCTTGTCGGAGTTGATGAAGCCATCGACCTTGTAGGTCTTATAGTCACCCAGCTCGCCGCCAAAGGAGAACAGCGCGTTTTCGAAGCCCATCGCCATCGCGTCATAAGAATTGTCGGTGTAGATGGCGATGCCGTATTTTTTCTGGTCCGGCCGGTAGAAGAATTCGGCGATGTCGCGTAGCGCCTTGAAATCCTTCGGCACGTCGAGATCGTAGCCATACTTGGCCTTGAAGGCTTCCTTTTCCTTGGGGTCTTCGAACCAGTCCTTGCGATAGGACCAGCCGACGGCGTCGCCTTCGAGCGGAATGGCCCAGTACTTGCTGCTGCCGCCCGGATATTCGGCATAGTATTTCACCGTGGCCGGTGCCATCACTTCACCGACCTTGTGCTTGTTGAAGAAGTCGGTCAGGTCGACATAGTGGCCACCGGTCGAGCCGGCACCAAGCCATTGCGAGTCGCCGACGACCATATCGTAGGCGTCGCCATGGGCGTTGAACTCGGTGAAGGCCTTGGTCTGGAAGTCGGGCCACGGTGTGGTTTCCACCGTGATCTTGACGCCGGTCTCCTTCTCGTACTCGTTGCCGAGTTCCTGCAGGTAATTGGCCGGATCCCATTCCGCCCAGAAGATTGTAAGTTCCTTTTCCTGCGCGTAGACGGACGTTCCGCAGGCGAGCACTAGGCCGATACCAGCAAGCAAGCTGGTCATTGTCTTGCGCATAATGATTTCCTCCCTTGTGCGCATTCTACCGCGTCATGCGAGCCGGCGGCGAGGCCGGCCCTGGTAGTCCTCCCGTGACGGCACCGTTCCGGTTTTTGAGCCTCCTCGCTCGACCGAAACGGATCTCAGCCTTCACCTTTGATCCGCTTTATTTGTCCTGATCTGGTATTACCAATTTAAGAGGAACGTCAAGCCCTTTCTTGGACGGTGGCGGACACGCAGACAAGTTGGCTTCTGCGATATCTGCCTGTTTTCCCTGAATTTTCCTACTCCTTGATACATGAATGCCTTACTTGGGCCGCTGCATCGCTAGTAGCATGAATAGCCAGGTTGAAAATCTGGTCGAACCAGATTGGCGTCATCTCACGACGGTCGTCGGCGCGATCCCATCTCCTTCAATCATCGATTCGGTCATAGCCGCGCGCACAAGAGCGCCGGCCGCCCATTGCGCAACCGACATCATACTGCGGCTATCCAATCCCCATATATCCTTTAAAACGATCAGCACCTCAACACCGAAGATCAATGACAGCGCCTGCGCGAGCCGCTTGAATTCGCGCGGCGGCAACCGGCCTTTGAGTGGCGCGATCGCATCTTTCAAAAGATCGACGCGATGGCCGCGCGTGAAGGCAGGTTCGCCGTCAAGCGTGCCTGCCTGTCGCTGCGCCCACTGGTCGAGCGACAGTTTCAGCGCCGCCTTGAACGTCGCTTCGAAGACCTCGATGCGCGGCATGGCGGTCTCGAACAGCTCGGCGACCCGGCGCTCGGGATCGGCAGAGCTCGATTTCCACGTAAGGATCGGCCCAAGCCCCTCATCGACCACCGCCTGCACCAACGCCGCTTGGCTCGGAAAATACCGATAGGCGGTGGCGCGCGAGACCTCCGCTGCCTCCGCCACCTCGCTGACGGAGGGCGTGGCGCCCGCCTGCATCAGCTTTGTCGCCGTCTCAAGCATGAGACGCCTGGTGCGCGCGCGGGCCCCGCGCTCTACTTGGGGGTTCGGCCCTTGGCTGGCATCGTCGTCCATTGCCGCTTGTTGACGTGAGACATTCATGTCAATACGATACGCGTGTCTCAAAAAATTGCAATGGCCCTTCGCGCCGTCGAACGGCCGGGCAAAAAGGGGCGGCAGCGCCGAGCACGCCCAAGACCGGGGAAACGCGATGAAGCGCATCTATGTGGTGGGCACCGCCGACACCAAGGGCGAGGAACTCGCATTTCTGGCCGATGCGGTCGCGGCTACCGGCGCTTCGATTGCCCGTGTCGACATCGGAACACGCGGCGCGACCGTGCCGGTCGATGTTTCGGCAGACGAGGTCGCCAGCCACCATTCCGAGGGTCGCAATGCCGTGCTCGGCGTCGACGATCGCGGCACCGCGGTGGCGGCGATGGCTGCCGCCTTTGCCCGGTTTGTCCAGTCGCGCAGCGATATTGCCGGGATTATCGGCATTGGCGGCGGTGGCGGCACCTCGATCATCACCGCAGGCATGCGCACGCTGCCACTCGGTCTGCCCAAGATCATGGTTTCGACGTTGGCCTCGGGTGACACCGCGCCTTACGTCGACATCTCCGACATCGTCATGATGCCGTCGGTGACCGACATGGCCGGCCTCAACCGGCTTTCGCGTGTCGTGCTGCACAATGCCGCCCAGGCGATATCAGGCATGGCGACAAAGCCGGCGCCGCCGCCCGAGGGCAAACCGTCGCTCGGCCTCACCATGTTCGGCGTCACCACGCCATGCGTGACCGCGATCGCCGATGAGCTTCGTTCGACTTATGACTGCATGGTCTTTCATGCCACCGGCACCGGCGGCCGCACCATGGAAAAATTGGCCGACAGCGGCCTGTTGTCAGGCGTCATCGACATCACAACGACCGAAGTCTGCGACTTGGTGCTTGGCGGCGTGCTGCCGGCGACCGAAGATCGCTTTGGCGCCATCGCCCGCACCGGGCTGCCTTATGTGGGCTCGGTCGGCGCGCTCGACATGGTCAATTTCTGGGCGCCGCCGACAATTCCGGAACGCTATCGCGGCCGGCTGTTCTATGAGCACAATCCAAACGTCACACTGATGCGCACCACTGCCGACGAAAGCAGAACGATCGGCGAATGGATCGGTACAAGGCTGAGCCTCTGCCAGGGTCCGGTTCGTTTCCTCATTCCGGAGAAAGGCGTGTCGGCGCTCGACATTGAAGGCGGCGCCTTCTTCGACCCTGAAGCCGATGCCGCTTTGTTCGGGGCGATCGAGCGTACCATCAAACCGGCCAAAACGCGGCGCGTGCTGCGCCTGCCGCTTCATATCAACGACCCCGAATTCGCCTGGGCTGCCACGACGGCCTTCCTCGACATCGCCAGACAGTGAGACACCAAGACATGGCCGCCATACCGCGCAAGAAAATCCTGGAGAAATTCCGCAAGATGATCGCGGACGGCGTGCCGATCGTCGGCGGCGGTGCCGGCACCGGCCTGTCGGCCAAGGCAGAGGAAGCCGGCGGCATCGACCTGATCATCATCTACAATTCCGGCCGCTACCGCATGGCCGGGCGCGGCTCGGCCGCCGGCCTGCTCGCCTATGGCAACGCCAACGAGATCGTCAAGGAAATGGCCTACGAAGTGCTGCCGGTAGTGAAGAAGACGCCTGTGCTGGCCGGCGTCAACGGCACCGATCCTTTCGTCATCATGCCGCTGCTTTTGGCCGAGTTGAAGACGATGGGCTTTTCCGGTGTGCAGAACTTTCCGACCATCGGACTGTTCGACGGCCAGATGCGGCAGAGTTTTGAAGAAACCGGCATGGGCTTCGGGCTCGAGGTCGACATGATCGCCGAGGCTCACAAACTCGACCTGTTGACCACGCCCTATGTCTTCAACCCAGACGAGGCGCGCGCCATGACAACAGCTGGCGCCGACATCGTCGTCGCCCATATGGGGGTGACCACCGGCGGCTCGATTGGCGCGACATCGGCTAAATCGCTGGACGACTGTGTGAGCGAGATCGACGCCATCGCCAAAGCGGCACGCTCAGCGCGCGAGGATATGATCCTGCTTTGCCATGGCGGGCCGATCTCGATGCCGGACGACGCCAGATATATTCTCGAGCGCTGCAAGGGCCTGCACGGGTTCTATGGCGCCAGTTCGATGGAGCGGCTGCCGGCGGAAGCCTCAATCGCCAGGCAGACGGCGGATTTCAAGGCGGTCACGTTCGGCGCTGCGTAGAGACCAGCAAACAGAAGGGTGGAACGATGACCGACAACAGCAAGGTATTCGTATATCCAAAAGACGTCAGCGCCTTCGGCTTCGACTGGGGCAGGCTGTCGCTGACGGTCGCTCCCGAAGTGAACGGCGCAAAGCGATTTTCCGGTGGTGTCGTCGACCTACCGTCAGGCAAAGGCCATACGCGTCATAACCATCCGGGTGCGGAGGAGATCATCTTTGTCATCTCAGGCAATGGCGAGCAGATGGTCGAAGACGAGAAAGGCAACCCGGTCGTCGAGAAAGTCGGCCCCGGCTGCACCATCTATGTGCCGGAAAGCCGCTTCCACTCGACGCTCAATACCGGCGACGGGCCGATGCAGCTTTTCGTCGTCTATTCGCCGGCAGGGCCGGAACTGGCATTGCGGGAGTTGCCGGATTTCAGGTTGATGCCGCCGGGCGGGAAGTGAGATAGAAGGCGCCTAAGCCCCACCCCTGTTCCAGCCCCTGCCCCGATCGCCGAACATGACGTAACCGGCATCGGTCACCGCCACCGTGTCCTCCAGCTTGATGAAGCCGCGCGTCGGGTGGAGCATGGTCGTCTCGACCGAAAGCACCATGTTCTTCTCCAGCGGCTTTGCGGCATAGGTGCCTTCATAGGTCACCGGATGGTTGGTCATCAGGAACGGCGCTTCATGCGTGATCAGCCCCATGCCATGCGCGAAGAAATCAGTATAGGCCGCAACCTTGGATTTCTTCAGAACGCCTTCGGCATGAGAAATCATGTCACCGCCCAGCGTGCCCGCCTTGACCTTGGAGAAGGCCGCCTGCTGCACGGTCTCGATCTCGGCCAGCAGATCCTCGAGTTCGGCGTCAGGCTCGCCCAGCACGCCCATGCGGCAAAGATCGCCGATATAGCCGTGGTAGTTGCCGCCGGAATCGATCGACATCACCTCGCCCTTCCTCCACGCCTGCGGCGAGGCGGCGCGGTTGTGGCTGGAGCCTAGCGTCAACAGGCAATATTCGAAATGCGCGCCGCGATTGGTCTCCTCGCGCCTGAGCTGTTCGATGATCTCGCTCTTGGTCGTGCCTTCGCGTGCCCAGCCGATGGTAGCCAGCATGGAATCGGTGATCAGCTCAGAAGCGATGCGCAGCTTTTCCAGCTCCGCCTCGGTTTTGATTGCCCGCATGCGCTCCAGCATATCAGTCGCATCGATCAGCTTGGCATCCGGCAGCGCGTTGCGGATCAGCATATAGGCGTCGGACGGCAGGAAGGCGGGCTCGATGCCGATGCGGGCATTGCCCTTGCCGATCTTTCGCAAATGCTCGACCGCCAGATTGGCGGCATCGAGCGTACCCCAGCAGGCGGCATGCAGTGTCGGCGTCCAGAACGGATGGTTCTGGTGCTCGCCGCCTTCCATGCGGTTGCCGATATAGGCGGCATGCTCCGGCCCACCTTTCTCATAGACGACGACAGGCAGATAACGGCTGTGGCCGATTGCATCCATGGCGGCGAAGAAGATGAACTTGTAGCCGCCAAGCAGATATTGCGTGTTGTGCTTGGAGGTGGCGAGCAGCACGTCGATGCCGGCCTCCTCCATCAGCCCGTCCACCCTGGCCTGGTCGAACGGCACGCTGCCGACGGCATTCTTGCCTGGGGCAATGTTCATGTCTCTCTCCCTGAAATCCCTTAGCCGGCCGCTCGCCGGCACCGGCTTTTCCGGCTCTGAACCTCGGCTATGCTTAAATCTGCATCATTTTGCCCGATCTGGTCCAGCCAGAACGGGCGAACCAGCCCCAAAAGCTGCTCCACCTGCTGCACTTTACTCCAGTCTGGTCCTGCTAAAACCGCGCGTCGAACCGTTTTCTGTCCAACTGGTCCAGCGGACGGAAATTTCAAAGCCACGTGAGGATGCGCCAATTCCGTCTTTGGCGAAACCCCGCACAAGGCCCATAATCAGCTTTGCAGGATGCTCACGAGCGTCCGAGGGGTACGGCGGACCCGGCGGGTCCGCGGAGAGGACGGAGTTCGATCATGCCAGAGTTCACCATTTCCAGACGTACAATGCTGGCCGGTTCGGCATTGCTGTTGGCCTCCACCGCCATGCCGACGATCGGCTCGGCGCAGACGCCGAGAAAGGGCGGACGACTGGTTGTCGCCGCCGATTCCGAGCCGCGCAATCTCAATCCGGCGATTGTCGCCTCGAACGGCGTCTTCTTCATTTCGAGCAAGATCGTGGAAACCTTGGCCGAGGCCTCCTTCGGCGGCAAGGACGGGCTCGATCCGCGCCTGGCGCTCAGCTGGGAAGGTGCCGCCGACGGCCTGTCGGTGACGTTCAAACTGCGCGAGGGCGTCAAATGGCATGATGGGAAGCCATTCACCTCAGCCGATGTCGCCTTCTCGGCGCTGCAGGTCTGGAAGCCGCTGCAGAATCTCGGCCGCACCGTGTTCAAGGATCTGGAGGCGGTTGACACGCCGGACGAAGCCACCGCCGTGTTCAAATTCGCCAAGCCGACACCGTTCCAGCTGATCCGCAACGCCTTGCCGGCGCTGAGCAGCGTGGTGCCCAAGCACATCTACGAGACCGGAAAGATCGAGGACAACCCGGCCAACAACGCCCCGGTCGGCACCGGTCCGTTCAAATTCGCCGAATACAAACCCGGCGAATATTACCGGCTGGAGAAGAACACGGATTATTGGGGCAAGGACGAGCCCCATCTCGACGAGATCATCTATCAGGTGCTGCCGGACCGCACAGCAGCGGCCAGCGCGCTCGAGGCCGAGGAGATTCAGCTCGCCGCCTTCTCCGCCGTGCCCCTCGCCGATCTCGACCGCATCTCCAAAGTGCCCGGCCTCAACGTGATCACCAAGGGTTATGAAGGGCTGACCTACCAGCTCGTCGTCGAGATCAACCATCGCCGCAAGGAGCTGGCCGACCTGAAAGTGCGCCAGGCGATCGCTCACGCCATCGACAAGGATTTCGTCGTCAAGACGGTGTTTCTCGGCTATGCCGCCACCGCCACTGGCCCGGTGCCGAAAAACGACCCGCAATTCTACACCGCCGACGTGCCGACGTACGCCTTCGACGTCGCCAAGGCCAACACCTTGCTGGACGAGGCCGGCTACAGCCGAGGCGATGACGGCAAGCGTTTTTCACTGAAACTGCTGCCGGCGCCCTATTTCAACGAGACCAAGCAGTTCGGCGACTATCTGCGCCAGGCGCTCGCCGCCATCGGCATCGACGCTCAGCTGGTCAACAACGACTCGGCCGCGCATATCAAGGCTGTTTACACCGACCACGCCTTCGACCTTGCGGTCGGGCCGCCGGTGTTCCGCGGCGATCCTGCGATCTCGACCACCATCCTGGTGCAGAGCGGCATTCCAGACGGCGTGCCCTTCTCCAACCAGGGCGGCTACAAGAACGCCGAACTCGATGCCCTGATCGCCAAGGCATCGGAGACGCTCGACACCGCCGCCCGCACCGAACTCTACAAGGAGTTCCAGAGAAAAGTTGCCGCCGACCTGCCACTGATCAACGTCGCCGAATGGAGTTTCATCAGCGTCGCACGTGATACGGTCAGGAACATCGCCAACAACCCGCGCTGGGCGGTATCGAACTGGGCGGACACTTGGCTGAAGGGGTAAGGAAGTCTCTCCAGACTTGCGCCCCGCTTGTGTGGGTGCTCAGCTTCAACGATGAGAGCTTTTTCGCGCCCCCCTCTGTCCTGCCGGACATCTCCCCCACAAGGCGGGAGATCGGCTGTCATTGTCGCTTTCGCCAATCTCCAGCGTTGCAAGACGGCCGGCAACGCCGAAGCTGCCAATCTCCCTCCTTGTGGGGGAGATGTCCGGCAGGACAGAGGGGGGCGCCGTAGAGCGCGGCACCGAAGACTTGGCTCTCCTATCGGCGTTACGCCATGACCCGCGCTGTCATCCTGCTTCGCCGCCGTCTCGTCGGCAGCATCTTCGTGCTGCTGATTGTCGTCATCGGCACCTTCCTGTTACTCGAAGCCGCTCCCGGCGACGCGGTCGATGCCTACATCGTCTCGACCGGCGGCGACGCCGGCATGATCGAGCTGTTGCGTCACCGCTGGGGTCTCGACCAGACGGAGCTGACGCGGCTCGCCAATTATCTTTGGGCGCTGCTGCATCTCGATCTCGGCCAATCGGTCACCTTTTCGCGGCCGATCCGCGACGTCATCCTCGAGCGCCTGCCCAACACGCTGCTGTTGATGGGCAGCGCCACCGCGCTCTCCTTCGGTCTCGGCTCGGCGCTCGGCATCTATGCCGGCGCCAGGCCCGGCAGTTTTCGCGATCGCTTTCTGTCCGTCGGTTCGCTGGCGCTCTATGCCGTGCCGGGCTTCTGGCTTGGGCTGGTGCTGATCATCGTCTTTGCCGTCGACCTGCGATGGTTTCCGATCGGCGGCATCGAGAGTATCGCCTCGGCCCGGACCGGCCTCGATCGCGCCGCCGATATCGCCCGCCATCTCGTCCTGCCGGTTTCGGCGCTCGGCTTCATCTATCTCGCGCTCTATCTGCGCATGATGCGCGCCGGCATGGCCGAGGTCTGGCGACAGGATTTTGTGCTGGCCGCCCGCGCCAGGGGACTTTCCCGCCGCCGCATGGTGCTCGCTCACGTCGCCCGCAATGCGCTGTTGCCGCTGGTCACCATGCTTGGCCTGCAGTCCGCGCAAATGTTGGGCGGCAGCGTCGTTATCGAAAGCGTCTTTTCCGTGCCAGGCCTTGGCCGGCTGGCGCAGGAAGCGGTGGCGGCACGCGACACGCCGTTGCTGCTCGGCATCATTCTCATCAGCGCCGTCCTGGTCGTCATCATCAACCTTCTCGTCGACATCGCCTACGCCGTCCTTGATCCGCGCGTCGGGGCCAGTGAGGCCGGCGCGTGAGCCCGCTTCGCCGCTTTCTTCGCACGCCGGAAGCGATCGCCGGCGCGGTCATCCTGACGGCGCTGTCTGCCGTGGCGCTTGCCGCACCTTTGTTCTTTCCGAGCGATCCGCAGGCCATTGCCGGGCCGGCATTGCTGTCGCCGTTCCAGGACTGGTCGCTGCCACTCGGTACCGACCGCCTCGGCCGTGACGTGCTGGCCGAGCTTTTCCACGGCGCCCGCACCTCGCTCGCGGTCGGCCTGGCAGCAGCAGCCACCGCGCTTGTCGTCGGCGCCGTAATCGGCACGTTGGCCGGTTTTGCCGGCGGCCTTGTCGACGAGGTGCTGATGCGCATCACCGACGCTTTCCAGACCGTCCCAGCCTTCCTGCTGGCTTTGGCTTTCGTCAGCATTGTCGGGCCGTCGCTCGGCGTCGTCGTCACTGCGATCGCGCTGGGCGCCTGGACCGGACCGGCACGCGTGACGCGGGCCGAAGTGCTGTCGATCCGCGAGCGCGATTTTGTTGCCGGCGCCCGCGTCATCGGCATGCATCCGCTGGAGATCGCCTTTCGCGAGGTGCTGCCCAACGCGCTGCCGCCGGTACTGGCCTTGTCGTCGGTGATCGTCGCCGCGGCTATTCTCACCGAAGCGGCATTGTCTTTTCTCGGCCTCGGCGACCCCAACCGCGTGACCTGGGGCGGCATGATCGCCGAAGGCCGCGCCGTGCTGCGCACCGCGCCCTTCCTCTCGATCGTTCCGGGAATAGCACTCGTGCTGACCGTGCTCGGCGTCTATCTCGCCGGCGAAGGCGTCGTCGAGACGACATCGGTGAGGAGGAGCCTGTCGTGACGGCGCTTGCTTCGATCCGCAATCTGACGGTGACCTATCGCCGCGACGGCACCGAGGTGGCTGCGCTGAGACATATCAGGTTCGATGTCGCCGCCGGCGAGCGCCTCGCCATCATCGGGGAGAGCGGCTCGGGCAAGAGCACCTTGGCGCTGGCGATTGCTGGGCTGCTGCCGGCCACTGCCAAGATCGGCGGAGCGATCGAGTGGCAGATGACGGAATTTCGATCGTCTCATGCGAAAGATCGTCAGTCTTTCCTTGTTCTCAATAGCCTTCCTCTCAGAGGCCGCGATATCGGCTTCGTTTTCCAGGACCCATCCGCCAGTCTCGATCCGGTCATGCCAATCGGCAAGCAGATCGCGGAAGTCGCGCGCACGCATCTCGGACTTGACTGGCGACACGCCTATGCCAGAGCAAAAGCCTTGCTCGAACGCGTCCGTCTGCCCGACCCCGATGCCGCCATGCATGCCTTTCCACACCAGCTTTCCGGTGGCCAGAAGCAGCGCGTGGCGATCGCCGCCGCGATCGCGGCCGGGCCGAAACTGCTGATCGCCGACGAAGCGACCAGCGCGCTGGACACCATCGTGCAGGCCGAGATCGTCGGGCTGATCCGGCGACTGGTGGTCGAGGACGGCATGACGCTGCTGTTCATCAGCCACGACATCGGGCTGGCCGCTGAGCTTGGAGAGCGCATCGCCGTGTTCCAGCATGGCGAGCTGCTCGAGCTCGGTGCGACGGCGCAGGTGGTCGGTGCGCCGCGTCACGCGTACACAAGGGCGCTGCTCGACGCCAATCTCGGCCTAGACGCCGAGCCGCTGCTGCAGCGAACATGACTCGTCCGCTGCTCGCCGTTTCCGGCCTGACCAAACGATACAGTAGCGGCGGCAAGATCATCGCCGCGGCCGACGATGTTTCCCTCCACATCGATCATGGCGAGACGCTGGCGCTGGCCGGACCTTCCGGCAGCGGCAAATCGACGATCGCTCGGCTCATACTGCGGCTCATCGAAGCCGATGCTGGCCGAATCGAGTTTGAAGGCAGTGATTTCCTGTCGTTGAACGGCGCTGCGTTGCGCGACCGGCGCGCTCGTCTGCAGATGGTGTTTCAGGATCCGCTCGCCGCCTTGAACCCACGCGCCACGGTGGCGCGTGTGCTCGACGACCCCTTGCGCATCCATCACATCGCCTCTCGCGCCGAGCGCCCGCGCCGCATTGCCGCTCTGCTGGAACGCGTCGGCCTCAGCCCCGGTCTCGCCGGCCGCGCCATTCACGAAATTTCCGGCGGGCAGCGCCAACGCGTTGCAATCGCCCGCGCCATCGCAACAAGACCGTCGCTGGTCGTGCTCGACGAGGCGGTGTCGGCACTCGACCTGTCGGTGCGCGCGCAGATCCTGCGGTTGCTGCTCGACCTTCAACGCGAGGAGCGCATCGCCTATCTCTTCATTTCGCACGATCTCGGCGTCGTCCGTGCCATCGCCCACCGCATCGCCATTCTGGACGGCGGGCGGATTGCCGAGAGCGGCGATACCCGCACCGTCATCGACGCGCCGCAATCCGCGATCGGCAAGGCGCTGGTGGCGGCAGCGCCAAGACTGTCGAGGATCGAACAGGACGCATCATGACCGACGCCGAAGCCCGAGCCGAAAAACTGTCACGCGAACTCGATTCCGCCTTCCGCAACCGTGCCGATCTCTATCGTCTGTTGCTCGACGAGCTAACCGCGGAAGTTGGCGCGGAAAAGGCTGAGGCGATCATGATCCGCACCATTGAACGGCGAGGCAGGGAGGTTGCGGCGGCGGCCTTCGCCGATTTCGGCCCCAACGACGCACCGGCGATCGGCGAGGCGTTCCTGGCCGTCAGCCCGGATGGCGGTCGCATGTATCCGACCGACGTCGAACGCGGTCCGGACCGCATTGCTTTCAAGGTCACGCGCTGCCCGCTGAAGGACGCCTGGCTCGAAGCCGGCGTCGACGACGAGAAACTCGCCACGCTCTGCCGCATCGCCGGCGCCTTCGATCGCGGCCTGTTCGAGGCCACCGGGGTACGCTTCGACAATGTCACCTGGACACCGGGCCACGGTTTCGGCTGCTGCCACATCGCTTTGACCAACCGGGATGCCGGTTAGAGCTGCAACTCGAGCCATGTCGGCGAAGACGTAGAGTTCCGCTCCGTTGGGCAGCACGGAGCCAACAAAAACTCCCGGCGGCATAAGGCCACGGCAATCAAATCAATCCGAGACTTGTCGGATTGCGGCATCCTTGTTCGTCTTCCGTAGGGGAGTTCCTGGAGGTGAATTATCAGCGCATTGCCGGTAGTCAAAACGAGACGCAAAGGCAAGACCCTTATGCAGAGCATGCTGATCCCAACCGAGAAAATGGTCGCTGACGAGCTCCGGGCTGCACGACCTGGCCGCTTGTCGGACCTTGGAGAGCTACGACGTAAGCTCGCGGCAAAATACGGAGCAGACGCCTGCTGCCCGGTGACTGTGCGGCGGCACTTGGTGCATATCAGTCAAGACGGCAGCGCGCCCTTTTGGCGCGTCGTAAATCCCGATCGGCCATTCGCCCGACGTATGAGAGGTGGATCGGAACACATACGCGAGAAATTGGCGGCTGAATGCTAAGTGTCCTGTCGCCGTACTTCAGCGCATACGAAAACGGCCCGCACAAGGCGGGCCGTTTTCGTATTTTGGTTGCGGGGACAGGATTTGAACCTGTGACCTTCAGGTTATGAGCCTGACGAGCTACCGGGCTGCTCCACCCCGCGTCAACCCTAAAGGTAAGCCTTGGCTCACCGGATTCAAGCTTCCGCCAAATGAAAGGGCCGCTTGCGCGGCCCGGAGTCCCGTTGGCGGGCCTGTTCGTAAGGAGAAGATTAAACAACGTGCGCTTGGCAGACCTGGCAGCGACCTACTCTCCCGCGTCTTGAGACGAAGTACCATCAGCGCTGGAGCGTTTCACGGCCGAGTTCGGAATGGGATCGGGTGCAGCCGCTCCGCCATAACCACCAGGTCGGCAAAACGCACGTTGCTCGAGAAGCTGTTTTCTGCGCCATCCATCTCGGCGCAATCCAAAGATTGTCGCCAGAAATGGGCATTAGGAATGAGAACGATCAAGCCGATCGAACTATTAGTACCGGTAAGCTTCAAGCGTTGCCGCTCTTCCACACCCGGCCTATCAACGTGGTCGTCTTCCACGGTTCTCAGGGAATACTCGTTTTAAGGTGGGTTTCCCGCTTAGATGCCTTCAGCGGTTATCCCGTCCGGATATAGCTACCCTGCTATGCGGCTGGCGCCACAACAGGTCCACCAGAGATCCGTCCATCCCGGTCCTCTCGTACTAGGGACAGATCCTTTCAATATTCCTACACCCACGGCAGATAGGGACCGAACTGTCTCACGACGTTCTGAACCCAACTCACGTACCGCTTTAAATGGCGAACAGCCATACCCTTGGGACCTGCTCCAGCCCCAGGATGCGATGAGTCGACATCGAGGTGCCAAACAACCCCGTCGATATGGACTCTTGGGGGTCATCAGCCTGTTATCCCCGGCGTACCTTTTATCCGTTGAGCGATGGCCCTTCCACGCGGGACCACCGGATCACTATGACCGACTTTCGTCTCTGCTCGACTTGTCAGTCTCGCAGTCAGGCAGGCTTATGCCATTGCACTCAGCGAACGATTTCCGACCGTTCTGAGCCCACCATCGCGCGCCTCCGTTACTCTTTAGGAGGCGACCGCCCCAGTCAAACTACCCACCATACATTGTCCCGGACCCGGATAACGGGCCGCGGTTAGACATCCATAGTGATAAGGGTGGTATTTCAAGGGTGGCTCCACCTGAGCTGGCGCCCAGGTTTCAAAGCCTACCACCTATCCTACACATGCCACTACGAATGCCAATGTAAAGCTATAGTAAAGGTGCACGGGGTCTTTCCGTCTAACCGCAGGAACCCCGCATCTTCACGGGGAATTCAATTTCACTGAGTCTATGCTGGAGACAGCGGGGAAGTCGTTACGCCATTCGTGCAGGTCGGAACTTACCCGACAAGGAATTTCGCTACCTTAGGACCGTTATAGTTACGGCCGCCGTTTACTGGGGCTTCGATTCAGAGCTTGCACCCCTCCTCTTAACCTTCCAGCACCGGGCAGGCGTCAGACCCTATACGTCGTCTTGCGACTTCGCAGAGCCCTGTGTTTTTGATAAACAGTCGCTACCCCCTGGTCTGTGCCACCCTCCCATGCTTGCGCATGAAAGGGTCACGCTTCTTCCGAAGTTACGCGTGCAATTTGCCGAGTTCCTTCAGCATAGTTCTCTCAAGCGCCTTGGTATACTCTACCAGTCCACCAGTGTCGGTTTCGGGTACGGTCTATAAGGAGGAGCTATTTCCTGGAACCACGCAGCAGCCCTTTCAATCCGATAAGATTGGACTACCTCGATGATCCGTCACTTCCTCCAGGCCCACGAATATTAACGTGGTTCCCATCGTCTACGCATTTCTGCCTCGACTTAGGGGCCGGCTAACCCTGCTCAGATTAGCTTTAAGCAGGAACCCTTGGACTTTCGGCGGGGGAGTCTCTCACTCCCCTTACGTTACTCATGTCAGCATTCGCACTTCTGATACCT
>NZ_JAMYOC010000019.1:125000-145552 GCF_040319475.1 Mesorhizobium sp. M0904
CTCCTATGACGTCAAGATCGTCCCGGAAAACGTCTCGGTGTCGCCGCGTGCCGCCATCGACGACCAGGCGCCGGCTTTCGCCGAGGAAATCATCCCCTTCACCAAGGATCTCGACATTGCCGAGGCCTTCGCTGATTCGGGCTATACCGGCGAGGATGCCACCGGAATGGCCGAGGCGATCGCCAAATTGCTGAATGCCACGGCCCTCAAGGCAGGAACCGTGCTGCGCGTTGGGCTCGAGGTCCATGGCGACGCCGCCAAGATCGTTCGCACCAGCGTGTACGACAGGACCCAGCACATCGTCACCATCGCACTCGACGACCACGACCAATACGTGCCGGCGCAGGAGCCGGAGCCAAATCCCGAATTGCTGACGGCGTTCGACGATTCGCCTGCGCCCATAGTGCGCGGCAATCTGCCGAACGTCTATGACGGCATCTACCGCACCGCCTATTCCTACGGCATGTCCAAGGCGATGACGCAACGGCTGATCAAGTTGCTGGCATCCAGTGTCGACTTCCAGTCGCGCCTCAATCCCACGGACCGCATCGAGGTGCTGTTCTCGCAGCCCGATGGCGACGACCAGGCGTCCGACGAATCCGAGCTGCTTTACGTCTCCGCGACTTTCGGCGGCACGACGCGAAATTTCTACCGTTTCCAGATGCAGGACGGCAGCACCGACTATTTCGACGGAAACGGCAGCAGCGCCGAGCAGTTCCTGCTGCGCAATCCCTTGCCCAATGGCCGATTTACATCCGGGTTCGGTGCGAGGCGCCACCCCATTTTGGGGTATGTGAAGATGCATACCGGCACCGACTGGGCAGCTCCCGTAGGATCGCCGATCATTGCCGCAGGCAATGGCGTCGTCGAAAAGGCCGGCTGGGCCGGTGGCTATGGCAAGCAGATCATCTTGCGTCACGCCAATGGCTACGAGACGTCCTACAATCACCAGAGCGCGTTTGCCAAAGGCATCGAGCCGGGTGTTCGCGTTCGCCAGGGTCAGGTTATCGGCTATCTCGGCTCAACCGGCCTCTCCACCGGTCCGCACCTTCATTACGAACTGATCGTCAACGGCACCAAGGTCGATTCGATGCGCGTCCGCCTGCCGGTCGGCAAGACGCTGAAGGGCGACGACCTCGTCGCCTTCAAGCGCGAGCGCGAACGCATCGACGACCTGCTCAAGCAGGAAGACAGCAATCAGTTGAAGGTCGCGAGCGCCAAGATCGAAGGCTGAGCCGACGTTTTTTCGTGGTCAGCCCTGCTGATTCGCCGTGTCGCGCACCCATGGCAGCCGCTCGCCCGAAACCGTCGTCCAGGCGGTGATTGCCGAAAGCAGGCAAAGCAGCGCGGTCACCGCGGCAACGGCTGCGAATGCCGCGTCGCTGGCGGCAAGTCGTGCCGCATCGAGGCCGGGCGCCAGGCCGGCTGGCGGCGGTTCGCCGAAACCCGGAAGGCCGGTGCCGGCACCGGTGCTGAGCACGCCAGCATAAACCCAGGCCGCCAGCGATCCCATCGCCGCCACGGCGATCAGGCCGCCGATCCGCGAGACGGCGTTGTTGATGCCCGAGGCCGCACCCGTATCCTTGTCCTCGACCGCCGTCATGATGGCGGTCGACAGCGGCGATACCACCAGCGCCATGCCGAACCCCATCAGAGCCATCAGCGGGAATACCCCCAGCCAGAAACTGTGGATGCCCCAATAGGCCAGCAAGGCAAGTCCGGCAAAGGCGAGAGCCACAACCAGACTGCCGCTGGCGATCGGAAAGCGAGGCCCGATGCGGTCGGACCACTGGCCAACCGGTCCGGATAACAGTGCCATCAACGCCGACAGCGGCAGGAATATAAAGCCGACCTCGGCCGCGCTCAGCCCCCATCCGGCGATCATGAGCATCGGCAGATAGAACAAATTGGCCGACAGGGCGAAATAAAGGAAGAAGGTCGCCACGTTGGCGCCCGCGAACGCGCCGATCCGAAACAGCGACAGATCGATCATCGGCTCGCGCCGCCGGCGCTCGAAGACGATGAACACGACGAGCAAAACCGCACCGGCGGCGATACTCGGGCCGGACATCAGCCCCTCCCCGTCACCACTCATCGAGGTCAGGCCGTAAGCGAGAGCTCCGAACGCCAATATGGCGAGTGCAGCGCCGCCGAGATCGAGGCTGCGCTTTTCCGCCGGCGCGTCGGCAGGGATCTTGGCCAGCAGAAGATAGATCGAGATAAGACCGAGCGGCAGATTGATGGCGAAGATCGCCCGCCAGATGCCGTTGCCGAACACCGACAGCACGAAGCCGCCCAGCACCGGGCCGAGCGCCGTCGTCAGTGCCGATGCCGCGGCCCAGATGCCGATCGCCCGGCCGCGTTCCTTTTTTGGATAGGCTTTGGCGATAATGGCCAGGCTGCCCGGCACCATGATGGCCGCTCCGATACCCTGGACAGCCCGAAATGCAATAAGCATCGCCGGGTTAGGCGCCAGCGCGCAGGCAAGCGAGGCGGCAATGAACAGGACGATGCCGGCGACGAAAGAGTGGCGCAGGCCGAAACGATCGCCGGCGGCGCCGCCGACGAGAATGAGGGCTGAAAGCGTCAATGCATAGGCGTTGGATATCCATTGCGCCTCGGCCAGGCTGGCGCCGAGATCGACGCGGATAGCCGGCGTCGCAATGGCCAGGACCGATCCATCGATAAAGCCGAGCGCGGAAGCCAGAATCGCGGCGATCAGCACGAACCGCCGCGCCCGCGGGCAGAACGTATCGGCCGGAAGTGAGCCGGTCAGGGGAATGGCGCCAGTACCGACTTTGGTTGGCGTGTGCATGCCGCCTTACCTAGACCGCCGGCATGCCGCCGACAACCGGCCAGCAGGCTGTTCTCGTTGAAACCAGGCCGAACCTGGCCATACAGGCAGGAGAGAACGCCCGTCCGGGTGCAAACGGTGGATGCCGTGCTAGATTCCCGCAACGCTGCAACAAGGGGGAACTACCGCATGAAACGACCGCTCGAGCCCTCGGCGGAAGGACGCGGGCGCGTCGTCGGCATCACCGACGGCGTGTTCGCCATCGCGCTCACGTTGATCGTTCTCGAGATCAGGGTGCCGGCGCATGAAACGGTGCATTCCGAAAGCGAGTTGATCGCCGCGATCACAGCACCGGCGCCGCGCTTCCTGACCTATGCGCTCAGCTTCCTGACGCTGACCATCTTCTGGTTCGGCCAGCAGGCGCAACACGGGTTGATCGCAAAATCCGACCGGCGGCTTGCCACGCTGAACCTCTGCTTCCTCGGCTTCATCGCCTTGCTGCCGTTTTCGACCGATCTTTTGGCCGACTTCCTTGAATTCAGGACCGCGGTGCTCGTCTACTGGCTCAACCTTCTGATGCTGGGACTGACGCTGCTCGCCAGTTGGCGCTACGCGGACAAAAACGGATTTCTGGCCGACGGTGTCGACGCGGAGACCACCCGAACGGTCTATCTGCGCATCGTCAAGGCACAGATCCTGTGGGCGATCGGCGCGGCACTGTGCCTAGCCAGCCCTTTGCTCAGCGTCGGCTTCATCCTGGTGGTGCAGCTGACCTATGCCGCAGCGCTGCGCGCGCCACTGCTGCGCAAGGTCATCGGGTGATTCGAGCGAAGGCGTTGCGCTTCAGTCGACGAACTCCACTATAACGCCGGGCGTCACGATCTTGGCGAGCTCGCGCGCATCCCAATTGGTCAGCCGCACGCAGCCATGGCTTTCGGTCTTGCCGATCTTGGACGGATCCGGCGTGCCGTGAATGCCGTAGGTCGGCTTGTCCAGCGCGATCCAGACCGAGCCGACCGGGCCGTTCGGCCCCGGCGGGATGGTCAGGATCCTGTCGTTTTCGCCCTGCTTGAAATTTATGTTCGGGTTGTAGGTGTAGTTCGGGTCCAATGCGACACGCGACACCGTATGCGTGCCGGACGGCGAGGGCGTGTCCGACGAGCCGATAGTCGCCGGATAGGCTGCGACCAGCTTGCCTGCCGCGTCGTAGGCACGGACCTGCTTGTTGGCCTTGTCAGCGATGATGCGCGCCACCGGCGTCGCCACCAGCCTGCCGAAATTGGCAACCTTGATGATGGTGCCCGGACGATTGAAATTGGCGTCCGGATTGAGCTGCTTCAGATAGGTTTCATCCATATGGAAGCGCTCGGCCAGCGCTTCGGGCACCGACGTGTAGCCCATGCGGTCGAGCTGGGCCTTTTGGCTGTAGTCCTCCGGTATCGAGGCAACATAAGGGCCGGCCGCATCCTCGGGCGTGATCGTATAGGAGGCGAAGGCATCGCCGCCGGATTGCGCCAGGGCCGCCTGGATACCGATCGCGTCGGTCGATTTCAGATTGCTGCCGGTGATCTCGTTATAGGCGGCGAGCGCCTTGTCGACATTCGAGCCGAAGCGTCCGTCGATGACGCCGGGCGACGCACCGGCGCGGTCGAGCAGCACCTGCAGCGCCGCCACGTCCTGGCGGGCGCCGAGCGAAAGCGACGGGTCGACCGCCGTCTTGCCGCCAGTGCTTGGCGGCGGGGCTATGTCTGGCGGCAAGGACGCATGCTCATTCGGCACCGTCGGCTCGACCGGCTCGATCGAGGCCTCGTTGAGCGGCTGGCGCTCGATGGTGCGTGGCCTCACCGGCTGCGCTGCCTCCGGATAATCGTTGCCGTAGCCGTCATCCCGCGGCGCTTCGGGGAAGGCTTCCATCGAATTGTCACTATAGGGGTCGTACTCGTCGGCCGGCGGCACGATGATCCTGCCTTCGTCTTCCAACTGCCTGCGGCGGAACCGGGCCGTGTCCTCAGGGTCGTCGAGATAATAGGGATCGTCCTCCTCGACCGGTCCGAGGTTGCGCAAGCGCTCGCGGCGCAAAACACGGCGGTCGAGCCTGGTCTGCGGCGGCTGGATGGCGATGACCTTGCCGGTTTCCGCATCGACGATGACGCGGTTTCCCCTGGCGTCGTAATAGATGTCGAGATTGCCGTCCTGGGCGACAAGAATACCGCCGTCATTGGCAGCACGAACCACCCGCGGCGCGGTATCGGCCATCGGCGAGGCCATCGCATTCGACGCCAGCAGCCCGGCAGCAAGCGCTGAAAGGGTGAGGATGGTGCGCAACATGATGGCCAAAATTCTCCGGTTCGTAATTGCCGCCGCCGGCATTGTCTCTCAAGAGCGCCGCGCGTCCTTTTGGGTGCAAGGACGCTCTAACGCCTTACATCTCCGCATCGTGCTTTGCGAAAATCAAACTCGATTTCGGGCCGATGTGGTCGCCAACCCCTTCGCCAGCAAATCACTTGCACACGATAAGGTTCCAATATGAACCGGGCATGAAGATGGCGGATTTCTGACCGATTAACCGGCAGCGAATCCCAATTCCTTGCGCGCCTGCTTCGTCAGCTTCAGCACGACGAGACGGTGGCTTTCGCGCAGATATTCCTTCAGCGCCTCATCATCCATGCATTCGCTTGTCCGGCGCTGGATCCATTTCATGCCGCGCGAGGCGAGATACGGCGCCGGCCGAAGGCCCGGCTGTTCCCTCAGCACGTCATAAGCGATCTCGGAGCATTTGAAGGTGACGAACGGCTCCTTGCCTTCACTCCAGCCGCCGATCGCAAACACCTTGCCGCCGACTTTCCAGACATGGGCGCCACCCCACTGCACGACATGGGTCGTCGAAGGCAGCGAGGCGCAGAAACTGTTGTAGTCGTCCAAAGTCATCTGCGCCCCGCCAGTGGTGTAGACCATGGACCGACGGTCGGCGTAGCAAAAAGCGGATGCCGGTTTTTCGGAAAAGATCATGGTCGAAATTGAAGCTAGGAATTCCATCCCGATTCGATCGGGATGGAACAGGCTCTTGGCTTGAACTCAGGCGGCCGCCTCGGTTGCCACGACTGCGGGCTTCGAGCGGAAGTTCAAGCGGTCGGATCCGGCGGTGACCTTGACAGTCGAGCCGTCGAGGATCTCGCCGAGCAGTATCTTTTCCGCCAGCGGATCCTGCAATTCCTTCTGCATCACCCGCTTCAGCGGCCGCGCGCCATAGGCCGGGTCGTAACCCTTGGCCGCCAGCCAGTCGATCGCCTCCTGATCGAGCGAAAGCGATATCTTGCGGTCGACAAGCAGGTTTTCCAGCCGCTTGAGCTGGATTTGGACGATCTGGCCCATATCCTGGCGGCGCAGCCGGTGGAACAGGATGACCTCGTCGATGCGGTTGAGGAATTCCGGCCGGAACGAAGCCCTGACGACATTCATCACCTCGTCGCGCACGACGTCGACATCCTGGTCCTCGCCGAGATTGACCAGATATTCGGCGCCGAGATTGGACGTCATGATGATCAGCGTATTGCGGAAGTCGACCGTGCGGCCCTGCCCGTCCGTCAGCCGGCCGTCGTCGAGCACCTGCAGCAGCACGTTGAACACGTCCGGATGCGCCTTCTCGATCTCGTCGAACAGCACGACCTGATAGGGCCGGCGCCGCACCGCTTCGGTCAGCGCGCCGCCTTCCTCATAGCCGACATAGCCGGGAGGCGCGCCGATCAGCCGGGCGACCGAGTGCTTCTCCATGAACTCCGACATGTCGATACGCACCATCGCGCTCTCGTCGTCGAACAGGAAGCTGGCCAGCGCCTTGGTCAGTTCGGTCTTGCCGACGCCCGTCGGCCCGAGGAACATGAACGAGCCGAGCGGCCGGTTCGGGTCCTGCAGGCCGGCGCGCGCACGGCGTACCGCCTTCGATACTGCCTGCACGGCCTCGCCCTGGCCGACGACGCGCTTGCCGATCTCGTCTTCCATGCGCAACAGCTTGTCGCGCTCGCCTTCGAGCATCTTGTCGACCGGGATCCCCGTCCAGCGCGAGACGATATGGGCGACGTGATCGGGGCCGACCACTTCTTCGACCATGCCGGCCTTGCCATCCCTGGCTTCGGCCTGCTTCAGCTGCTTTTCGAGTTCCGGGATCTTGCCGTAGGCAAGTTCGCCGGCGCGCTGGAATTCACCCTGGCGCTGGGCGATGGCAAGTTCATTGCGCGCCTCGTCGAGCTGTTTCTTGAGGTCGGCGGCAAGCCCGAGCTTCTGCTTCTCGGCCTGCCATTTCGAGGTCAGCTCGGTCGATTCCTCCTCGAGGTTCGAGAGTTCCTTCTCGAGCCGGGCGAGCCGGTCCTTCGAAGCGTCGTCCTTCTCGACCTTGAGCGCCTCGCGCTCGATCTTGAGCTGCATGATGCGGCGATCTATCTCGTCCAGCGCCTCGGGCTTCGAATCGACCTGCATGCGGAGCCGCGACGCGGCCTCGTCGACCAGGTCGATCGCCTTGTCCGGCAGGAAGCGGTCAGCGATGTAGCGGTTGGACAGGGTTGCGGCCGCGACCAGCGCCGAATCCGAGATGCGCACCTTGTGGTGCTGCTCGTATTTCTCTTTCAGGCCGCGCAGGATCGAAACGGTGTCTTCGACCGTTGGCTCATTGACGAAGACCGGCTGGAAGCGGCGGGCAAGGGCCGCATCCTTCTCGACATGCTTGCGGTATTCGTCGAGCGTAGTGGCGCCGACGCAGTGCAGTTCGCCGCGGGCCAGCGCCGGCTTCAGCAGGTTCGACGCATCCATGGCGCCATCCGCCTTGCCGGCGCCGACCAGCGTGTGCATCTCGTCGATGAACAGGATGATGCCGCCGGCGGCGGACGTGACCTCGGAAAGCACCGCCTTCAGCCGCTCCTCGAACTCGCCGCGGTATTTGGCGCCGGCGATCAGCGAGCCCATGTCGAGCGCCATCAGCTGCTTGTCCTTAAGCGATTCCGGCACATCGCCATTGACGATGCGCAGCGCCAGCCCTTCAGCGATCGCCGTCTTGCCGACGCCGGGTTCGCCGATCAGCACCGGGTTGTTCTTGGTGCGGCGCGACAGCACCTGGATCGTGCGGCGGATCTCGTCATCACGGCCGATGACCGGATCGAGCTTGCCCGCGCGAGCGTCCGCCGTCAGGTCGCGCGCGTATTTCTTCAGCGCGTCGTAGCCCTGCTCGGCGCTCGCCGAATCGGCGGTACGACCTTTGCGTACGTCGTTGATGACTTGGTTCAGCTTCTGCGGCGTGACACCGGCCTTGGCCAGGATGTCGGCCGTCTTGGCCGATTTTTCCATGGCGAGCGCCTGCAACAGCCGTTCGACGGTGACGAAGCTGTCACCGGCCTTCTTGGCCAGTTCCTCGGCGGTCGAAAACACCTTTGCCAGCGGCTGGGCCAGATAGAGCTGGCCATTGCCGCCCTCGACCTTGGGCATTGCCTCCAGTGCCGTTTCGACGCCGAGCTTGACGTCCCGGACATTGCCGCCGGCGCGCTCGATCAGCGACGCAGCCAGGCCCTCGTCGTCATCGACGAGGACCTTGAGGATATGCTCGGGGGTGAATTGCTGGTGATTGCGGGAAAGCGCCATGGTTTGCGCGGACTGGATAAAGCCGCGCACGCGCTCGGAATATTTTTCAAGATTCATGCCTGTCTCCTTCCGTCACCGGCCCGCTTCGCGGCACCGGATCAGATTGCGGTGACGGACCCGCCCGTTCGAGCCGGATCCTGTTCACGCAAGATATGGGACGCAAACCACGGACCCTCAAGACGCCTCGACACTGGCGAATGGATAATATTGCGAGCGCGCAAAACAAAAACGGCGGAGATTTCTCTCCGCCGTCCATACATGTCGCGCAAAAGTGCGCAGCGAACGTTTTTTCGATCAATTCTCGACGTCTGCGATCACAGCTTGACCGCCGGGGCTTTCAGCCGGCGCTGCATCGACATTGCCAGCGTCGGTATTGCCAGTCCCGGCATTGCCAGTCTCGGCATTGCCAGTCCCGGCATTGCTTGTCTCGGCATTGCTTGTCTCGGCACTCTCAGGGCCGGCGTTGTCGTTGCCGCCATTTGCCTGTTCGACATCGAGGCGCGGGCGACGCGGGCGCCTGGGGCGGCGGGCCGGGCTGCTTTCGGCAGCGGCTTCGTTGAGCTCGGCCTGGGCGGCGAGACCCGCCGGCGAAAGGTTGTCAAATTGCTGTGCGGGCTCACCCACCAAGATCGGCTCAGCTGCCCGCACGGGCTCCGCCTGCGCCGGAACCTCGTCGCGCCGTGGCTGTTCGACGCGCTGGCCACCCTGCTGCTCGCCGCGCGAGCTATACTCGCCACGCTGGCCGTTCTGGCCGTAACCGCCATTGGGGCGACGGTCGCGGTGGCGTCCGCCATTATTGTCGCGGCCGTCACGGTTATCGCGGCCGCCGCGATTGTCACGGCTGTTTTCCTGGTTCAGCGCCAGCTCGGCCGGCGTGCCATCGATGACCGGCTGCGGGCCGGCCCCCTGATTGACCGTCGAGCCCGATGTCTCGTTGGCATTGTTGTTGCCGGCATTGTCGAACTCGTCGCGATCCTCGTCGCCATCATCGTCGAAATCATCGCGAATCTGCTGGGCGTTCTGGATCGGCATCTGCGCCTGAGCGGCTGCGATGATGCGGTTATAGTGTTCTGCGTGCTGGAGATAGTTTTCCGCCATCACCCGGTCGCCGGAGCTGTGCGCGTCACGGGCAAGGGTTGCGTACTTCTCGGCAATCTGCTGAGCCGATCCGCGGATCTTCACGTCCGGGCCGTTGCTCTCATAGTTGCGCGTCAGGGGATTCGGCCCCTTACGGTTGTTATTGTTATTGCCGCCGCCGCCATTGTTGTTGCGACCGCGCATGCGCCTGTTTTGCTGTTGTGGCCTCATTAGACTCTCTTCACTTTGAAATTTTCGAAAAACTCTTCACGAACGGAGGCGCTCATGCGGCCAGCCGTTTCGTTCTTTCACCGGCGTTCGCCCGCATCAATTGCGTTGGCGCCACGTGCCATCCTGTTCCGGTTACTTCACTTGCCGGACGATTCCCGCACGAAGCTTGGGCGTCGTTTGCGCAAGAAGGCAGCTATTTCCAAGGAAAACCGAATCGCTAAGAGCACTGCCTGCTTCGTCTCATCCGGTTAAGGCGACCCTAGCCGCATTCCCCGGTATTGCCAAGCGCTTTTTTCGCACTGCATCACGGCTTCCACCGTTCGAACACAAGAACTCTGTTGTTTCCGCCGAGATCACGAAACACCCCGACAGAACTGTACCCGGCCGCGGAGAATATCTCCGTAACCTGTTGGTGCTGCGTATGGCCGATCTCGACCGCAATCCTGCCTTGGACTTCCAAATACGCTGCCGCTCCTGCGGCGATCTTCCTGTAGGGGCTCAGACCGTCCACACCGCCATCCAGGGCCTGGCGTGGATCGAAACCGCGGACCTCGTCCTGCAGATTTCCAATGTCGTCTGAGGGTATATAGGGAGGGTTTGCGGCAATTACATGGTACCGGCCAGAAACTTTTTCAAACCAGTCGGATTTGAGCGCCGTGAACCGGCCGGCGAGCCCCAATTCCCTGGCATTGCGCGTGGCGGTGGCCAGCGCCTCTTGCGAAATGTCGACGCCGGTGGCGGTCGCGGCCGGAACCGCGCTGAGCAACGCCAGCGCGATGGCACCGGTGCCGGTCCCGAGATCGAGGATGCGGCAACCGCCTTCGCGTGCCGCCGTTGCCTTAACGAAAGGCAGCACCGCCTCGACCAGCGTTTCGGTATCCGGTCGCGGCTCCAGCGTTTGCGGCGAAAGCGAAAGGCGCAAGCCGTAGAATTCGCGGTAACCGAGGATGCGGTGCACCGGTTCGCCGGCGACGCGCCGCCGCAAAGCGGCATCGATTGCCGCCGTCACGTCCGCATCGACCGCGCACCCAGGATCGGCGATGGCCTGCGTGCGGTTCGTGCCGGAAAAATGCTCGACGATCAGCCTGGAATCGAGCGCCGGATCCGCAATCCCGGCTGCGGCGAGCCGGTTTCGCGCTTCCCGCAGCAGCGGCGCCAGAGTGGCGGGCAGGCTGTCAGCCATCGATGCCTATATCGGCGAGCAGCTTCGACTGGTGATCGGCTATCAGCGCGTCGATGATCTCGTCGAGTTCACCCATCATCACCCGGTCGAGCTTGTAGAGCGTCAGGTTGATGCGATGATCGGTGACGCGACCCTGCGGAAAATTATAGGTGCGGATGCGTTCCGAGCGGTCGCCCGAGCCAACCTGCGACTTGCGCGATTCTGAACGTTCCTCGTCCGCTTTGCTGCGTTCGAGGTCGTAAAGCCTGGCGCGCAGGATCTGCATGGCCTTCGCCCGGTTCTGGTGCTGCGATTTTTCCGCCTGCACTACCATGATGCCGGTCGGCAGATGGGTGATGCGCACGGCCGAATCGGTGGTGTTGACGTGCTGCCCGCCGGAACCCGAGGCGCGCATCGTGTCGATGCGGATGTCTTCGGCCCGGATGTCGATGTCGACCTCTTCGGCTTCCGGCAGCACCGCGACCGTCGCCGCCGAAGTGTGGATGCGCCCGCCCGCCTCGGTCGTCGGCACGCGCTGCACCCGGTGCACGCCGGATTCGAACTTCAGATGGGCAAAGACGCCCTTGCCCGAAACGGTGGCGATGATTTCCTTGTAGCCGCCGACTTCGCCTTCGCTGGCCGACACCGTCTCGAAACGCCAGCCATGCGCCGCTGCATAGCGCTCGTACATGCGAAACAGGTCGCCGGCAAAAAGCGCCGCCTCGTCACCGCCGGTGCCGGCGCGGATTTCGAGGATGGCGTTCTTGTCGTCTGCGGCATCCTTGGGCAACAGCAGGATCTGGATGTCCTTTTGCAGTACCTCGATGCGATGCTTGACCTCCGGCAGGTCGGCCTCGGCCAAGGCGCGCATCTCGGCGTCGGTGCCCTTGTCGGCGAGCATCGCCTCCAGATCGGCCTGTTCGCGCTCGGCGGCGCGCAGTGCCCTGATCTTTGCCACCATCTGCTGGATGTCGGCATATTCGGAGGCCATCCTCACATAGGCGTCCGGCGCCGGCCCGGCCGACATCTGCGCTTCGAGCATGTCGAAACGCTTGACGACTTGATCCATACGGTCGCGAGGCAGGTTGATCATGGTCCTGGAACTTCGATGGGATTCACGTCAGGGCGAGTCGAAAATGACGGATTTCGAGAACCGGAGCGGAATGTACATTTAAGTACATGGGCACCGGAAGCGCAGAAAATCGACATTTGCAGGCCGCCCTCACGTGAATCTACAGCGGTATGGAGCGGTCGTCGGCAAACGCCTGCAGCAGCGCCCGCATCGGCAGGCCATGCGCCGGCGCCATCAGATTGTCGTCGAAGAACGCTTCCAGCTCGCTGAGCGGCAGTTCCGTCAGCATCGCCTTGACCGGGCCGATCGATGCCGGCGACATCGAGATCGAGCGGTAACCAAGGCCGATCAGCGCCATCGCTGAAATCGGCTTGCCGGCAAGTTCGCCGCACAGGGTCACCGGCGTATTGTTGCGCGCCCCGGCGTCGGCAATCTGCTTCAGGACGCGCAGGAACGGCGTCGAGAGCGGGTCGAAGCGGTCGGACAACTGGGTGTTGCCGCGATCCACCGCCATCACGAACTGGAACAGGTCGTTCGAGCCGACCGAGACGAAATCGACCGCCTTCATCAGTTCGTCGAGCTGGAACAGCAGCGACGGCACCTCCAGCATCGCCCCGAGTTTGAGGCTGGTCGGCAAATGATGGGCAAAGCGCGACAGATGCCGCACCTCGCGATCGATGATCTCGCGCGCCTGCGCAATCTCGCCGAGTTCGGTCACCATCGGCAGCATCAGCTTCAGTTCGCGTCCGCCGCACGCCTTGAGCAGCGCGCGGATCTGGGTACGCAGCAATCCGGGCCGGTCGAGGGTCAGGCGGATGGCGCGCCAGCCGAGTGCCGGGTTCTCTTCCTGAATCGAGCCCTTGAAATAGGGCAGCACCTTGTCGCCGCCGATATCGATGGTGCGGAATGTCACCGGCTTGCCGCGCGCCGCTTCGAGCACGTCACGATAGAGCCGCTCCTGGGCTTCGGCGCGCGGAAAGGTCGAGGCGACCATGAATTGCAGTTCGGTGCGGAACAGGCCGATGCCGGCCGCACCTGCTTCGGCCAGTTGCGGCAAATCCACCGCCAGTCCGGCATTCATCAGAAGATCGACCTGGACTCCGTCCTTGGTCACCGACGGCTTCTTGCGCAGCTCGCGGTAGACCTCCTGCCGCCGCGCCCTGAAGCGCACTTTCTCGGCATAGGCCGCCTCGAGGTCGGGCTGCGGGCGCAGATGGATCGTGCCTTCCTCGCCGTCGACGATGATGGCATCGCCGTTTTCCGCCATGGAAACGGCGCCCTTCATCTGGCCGGCGACGGGTATGCCCATGGCTCGCGCCACGATGACGACATGGCTGGTCGCGGCGCCGTCTTCCAGCACCAGCCCGCGCAGCTTGTCCCTGGGATAATCGAGCAGCTCGGCAGCCCCCATCGAGCGGGCGACGATGATGGCGTCCTTGGGCAGCGAGGCCGCGACGTCCTCCGGTCCGCGCCCCATCAGCTGCCGCAGCAGCCGATTGGCGAGATCGTCGAAATCGCTCATCCGTTCCCGCAGATACGGATCGGTCATATGCAGCATGCGGGCACGCATGTCGCTCTGCACCTTTTCGACCGCCGCTTCGGCCGTCAGGCCATTGCGGATCGCCTCCTCCAGCCGGCGCACCCAGCCGCGGTCGTTGGCGAACATGCGATAGGCTTCGAGCACCTGGCGATGCTCGCCCTCGAAGGCGACATCGCGGCGCTCCAGCATGTCGTCGATGGAGAGCCTGAGCGAGCCGAGCGACGCGTCGAGCCGCCTGACCTCTTCCTCGCTATCCTCGTTGAACAGGTTGGTGACGACGATACGCGGCTCGTGCAGCACCACATGGCCGAGCCCGACGCCTTCATTGAAGGACAGGCCGGTAAAGCTTACCGGGCGGCGCAGATCGAGCTCTAGGCCGGGCCTTGTCAGCCGCTCCAGATCGCCGGTGGCGATCATCTCGGCGATCACCATCGCCGTCGTTTCCAGCGCCTCGACCTCGTCGTCGCGATAATGGCGCATGGTCTTGTTCTGCACGACCAGAACGCCGAGCGTCCGCCCTGCCCGCAGCACCGGCACGCCGAGGAAGGAATTGTATATCTCTTCCCCTGTCTCCGGCAGGTAGGCGAAGGCAGGATGCTCCTGCGCGTTGGAGAGGTTGAGCGGCCGCGCCGAGGCCGCGATCGTGCCGACCAGGCCTTGGCCCAGCCTCAGCTGCGCCAGGTGGACGGCGTTCGGGTTCAAGCCTTCGGTGGCGTAGAGTTCGAGCACCGAATCGGCGCGCAGAACATAAAGCGAGCAGACCTCGGCAACCATGTTGGAGGCGATGTCGCGCACGATTCGGTCAAGCCGCTCCTGCGGCTCCAGCGGCTCTTGCATGAGCTCGCGGAGCCGTTTCAGCAAAACGCGCGGGCCACTGGCCGAATCACGCATCGCGGCTTCTTCTCCAATAGCGTTTCAACCGGTGCAGGTTGCCCTGCACAGCGGCACAAACGCAACAACTCAATTAGAGCGCCATCGTCCAATTGGACGCATAAAGACCGCTCCAAGCCTTTCGATCCGCCGCATCCCGCCTTCCGAAAATCGACTCCGATTTTCGGGCCGATGCAGTCTGCTACTGCTTATCCAGACCGTACACGGAATGCAAAGTGCGAACTGCTAGTTCCGTATAGGGACCGTCGATCAGGATCGAAATCTTGATTTCGGACGTTGTGATGGCGCGGATGTTGATCGCGCGGTCGGCCAGCGCCTTGAAGGCGGTGGCGGCGACGCCTGCATGGCTGCGCATGCCGATGCCGATGACCGAGACCTTCGACATGCCGGCTTCCGACTGCACCACGTCGTAGCCGATCGTCGCCTTCAGCCGTTCGAGCACGGCAAGCGCCTTGTCGACGTCGCCGGATGGCACGGTGAAGGTCATGTCAGTGAACTTGCCGTCCTCGGAAATGTTCTGGACGATCATATCGACATTGATGTTGGCCTCGGCCAGCGGCCCGAAAATGCCGGCGGCGACGCCCGGCCGGTCGCCGACGCGGCGCAGCGAAATCTGCGCTTCGTCCTTGGCATAGGCAATTCCGGTGACGACCTGCTGTTCCACGATCTCTTCCTCGTCGCAAATAAGCGTTCCCGGCGGATTGAGCAAATCCCCCATTCCGGGTGCATCGGGATCGTCGAAGGACGACCTCACAAAGGTACGCACCCTGTGCACCATGGCAAGCTCGACCGAGCGCACCTGCAGGACCTTGGCCCCGAGCGAGGCCATTTCGAGCATTTCCTCGAAGGAAATCTTGGCCAGCCGCCGGGCCTTCGGCTCGATGCGCGGATCGGTCGTGTAGACCCCATCGACATCGGTGTAGATATCGCAGCGGTCGGCCTTGACCGCCGCCGCGATGGCGACTGCGCTGGTATCGGAACCGCCGCGGCCGAGCGTTGCGATCCGGTTGTCCGGCCCGATGCCCTGGAAACCGGCTACCACCGCCACCTGGCCTTCGCCGAAGCGCTTTATCAGGAATCCGCCGTCGATATCGAGAATGCGCGCCGCGCCATGCGCGTTGTCGGTCTTGATCGGGATCTGCCAGCCTTGCCAGGAGCGGGCATGCACGCCGATATTCTGCAGCGCGATCGCCAGCAAACCGGCGGTGACCTGCTCGCCGGACGCGACGACGGCGTCGTATTCGCGCGCATCGTGCATCGGCGAGGCCTCGCGCGTCCATTGCACGAGCTCGTTGGTCTTGCCGGCCATTGCCGAGACCACCACTGCGACCTCATGCCCGGCATCGACCTCGCGTTTGACATGGCGCGCCACATTGCGGATGCGGGCGATGTCGGCGACGGACGTTCCGCCGAATTTCATCACGATGCGCGCCATGGAAGCGAAATGCCTTTGACTGGATGCCGGACCGAAGGCCGAAAAGTGGAAAAATGCGCCAAGCTGTGGCGAGGCGCTCAATGCGCGGCCTCCTTAGCCAAATGACAGTCGTTTCGCAAGGCGTGCCGCCGCTGCCGGCCGGGCGACACACCAGCGCAGCATCGTGCCTGCAGTGCGTCTTGCCAATATGATGCGCGCTTCAGCCCAGCTGTGCCGTGGCTCTCCACAGGCGCGGATAGTCGAGGACGAAGCCTACCGGCGAGACCTTCAGCATCTCATTGTAGCCGAACATCGGGGCTTCGTAGGCGTAATGTGCCGCATCGACGCGCTGATAGGTCTGTTCCAGGCGAACGAGCCTGAGTTCGGGAAATGTCAGATAGGCCGCCGGGGCGGGCGTCGCCATACCGACATCGAGGGTAAAACGGCGAAGCGCGAGCAGGTTTGTGGCGGGTGTGAAGCCGAGATCGACATCGATGAGACCGTCGACTTCCGCTTGATGCTCGCCGTTCAGCGTCCATTGGCGCTCGGTCAGCCGGTCGATCCCATAATGCAGCTCTTGCGTGCCGAGAAAGCCGTCGGCACGCGCCGAGCGCGTGTGCCAGTCGGCGTCGCAGTCAACCTCGTAGGCGACGCCGCACGGTCTGCCGTCCTGGACGAAAAGCGCGTGCCCCCTAAGGTTCCACCCGGAACTCGCTTCCGACAGAAGGCAAGCGTCGTGGCCTTCCTGGTCAAGCCGGCGCCAAAGAATGGAAGCTACCGTCCGCATCGTTTTGCACTCCTCCGAACACGATGTCTCTGCTTCGTCCGCCAGAGCCTTGGTGTTTCCTTCCGGCACACCATCAACTGACACGTGCTGACACAAATGCAGCGGGCAAAAGGCGGTGCCGGCAGGCATCGCGCGCATCGCGCCGCGAGCGGTGAATTTCGCGCCTTGACATTCGCAGCCTCGCGCCCGACTTCCTAGCGTCCGAGGAGACCACGCCATGCCTGAGCCCCGACGATCGACGATCGATGCCGGAGAGGTGGAACGCTTTTCCGCCCTTGCCGCCGAATGGTGGAACCCGAACGGCAAGTTCCGCCCGTTGCACAAGTTCAACCCGATCCGGCTTGCCTATATCCGCGACCAGGTGGCGGCCCGCTTCGGCCGCGATCCGCGTGCGGCACGGCCGTTCGAAGGCCTGCGCTTCCTTGACATCGGCTGCGGCGGCGGGCTTTTGTGCGAACCGATGGCGCGGCTTGGCGCCGAAGTGGTCGGCGCCGATGCCTCCGCCACCAACATCGAAGTGGCCAAGCTGCATGCGGCGGAAGTCGGCGTGAGCGTTGATTACCGCGCCACCACCGCGGAAGACCTGGCCGACGCCGGCGAAAAATTCGACGTCATCCTCAACATGGAAGTGGTCGAGCATGTCGCCGATGTCGATCTGTTCCTGGCCAAATGCGGCGAGATGGTCAAGCCCGGCGGCATCATGTTCGTGGCCACCATCAACCGCACGCTGAAGGCCCTGGGCCTGGCCATCATCGGCGCCGAATATGTGCTGCGCTGGCTGCCCCGCGGCACCCACCAGTTCGGCAAGCTGGTGCGCCCCGAGGAACTGGAAAAGGCGCTTGCAGGTGCTGGCCTGACCGTCATCGACCGCACCGG
Organism: Mesorhizobium sp. M0904; assembly: GCF_040319475.1. Classification (NCBI taxonomy): domain Bacteria; kingdom Pseudomonadati; phylum Pseudomonadota; class Alphaproteobacteria; order Hyphomicrobiales; family Phyllobacteriaceae; genus Mesorhizobium; species Mesorhizobium sp. M0904. Next base: position 142,470 of record NZ_JAMYOC010000019.1, read on the forward strand.
CGTCACCTACAACCCGCTCGCCGACCGCTGGCAGCGCTCGAAGGACATGGACGTCAACTACATGGTGCTGGCGGAGAAAGCATCCGTCTGAAACTTATGCCTTCTCGCCCCTATGTCTTCTGGCTTTGCGCCCTGGTGGTGATGAACACGCCGGCGGTGATGATGACGGCACCGGCCCAGGTCAGCAGTTGATAGCGCTCGCCGAGGAAGAGGGTCCCGGCAAACAGCCCGACCGCCGCCGCGACGTAGCCGATCTGGCTGAGATAGACCGGGCCGCCGACCGCTTGCAGGCGGAAGAAGAAGGCGAACATCGCCGAGGCTGATGCCACCTGTGCCGCAGCGACCAGCGGCACGCCGCCGAGCGAGCCGAATGCATTGCCTTCCAGCAGCACCAGAATGCCGGCAAGCAGCATCAAAGCTGCTGCCAGATGGCTGCCGACGGCGAGCTCGATCGGGCCGGTGCCTTCGGGCCAGTCGACGGTACGGTAAATGTTGCCGGCGGCGAGGCTGACGGGGATGAGCAGGCCCATCGCAACCCAGAAAAATTCGGCCGGCTGGCCCGCTTCGCCGCGCGTCACGGCCACCATGACTGCGCCCACGAAACCGACGGCGATGCCGACGACGCCCAGCGTGGTCGGGCGCCTGACGCCGAGCAGCATCGAGAACACCAGCGTGACGACCGGCGACAGCGTGAACATGATGCCGCTATAGCCGGCGCCCAGATGCGGAATCGCTGAAAACATCAGCAGATTGGGGATTGCGTAGGAGACGGCCGCGGTCACGAAGAAATAGCGCAGCCTGTGCAGCGTAAGCCGCATGCGCTGCCCGTTGAGCAGCAATGCGCACAAAAGCACGCCGCCGGCGCCAAGCGAGATGACGAAGGCCCAGACCATGGCGGGCACGCCGGCCGTCGTCGCGATCTTGCCGAACGGCAGCGTCAGGCCGAGCAGTCCGCCGGTGACGACCAGAAGGCCAAGCGCCGAGTCCCAGAGAAATTTCATCGCACCATCCCGTCGCCCGTTCGCGGCCCTTGGCCTACACCACAAGCTGAGGTAAGATAATATAAAGATTCTTCACGTCAAGATACGTAACGGTGAGAGACATGGATCGCGCGGCAAAAGCGATCGAGCAATGGAAAAAGGAACGGCCGGATCTCGATGTCTCGCCGATGGCCGTGCTTGGACGGTTGAACGAGGCCGCCTCGTTGATCGCACGAGAGCGGCTGGCGCCGCTGTTTGCAAGTTACGGGCTGCAATCCGGAGAATTCGACGTGCTGGCGACGCTGCGTCGTTGCGGGCCGCCATATGCGCTGACGCCGACGGCTCTGTACGAGGCGACGATGGTGACGTCGGGCGCGATGACCAACCGCCTCGATCGGCTCGAGAAATCCGGCCTGATCAAGCGCGGGCCGCACCCCGACGATCGCCGCGGGATTATTGTGCAGCTGACCGGGAAGGGCCTCGCTTTGATCGATGAGGCGGTGACTGCTCACGTCGCCAACGAGCACCAGATACTTTCTGGGTTAGCACGCCCGGAGCAGACCATGCTGGCCCGCCTGCTCGAAAAACTGATCGCGAGCTTGAGCTAACCGAACCGGCCAAGGGCCGGGCCGAGGGGATGGAAAAAGCTCAGATCCTGGTCGCAGAGCCTCGTTTGGGCCGGCGAACAGCTCTGATCTTGCCGCTGTTTCCGCCACCGCAGAAAAACTGGTCGCCGCCATCGGATTCGAGCCCCGACACGCCTGTTCCCGGCGGCATATCGAGCTTCTCCAGAACCTTTCCCGTTTCAGGATCGATCCGCCGGACATCGCTCTCCTCGCCCTCCCAAGTCCCATGCCACAGCTCGCCGTCGACCCAGCTGACGCCGGTGACGACGCGGTTGGAAACGATGGTGCGAAGGATTGCCCCTGTCTCGGGATCGACCTGATGAATCTTTCGGCCCCGATGCTGCCCGACCCAGAGCGTTCCTTCGGCCCAGGCGAGCCCGGAATCACCGCCATTGCCAGGCGCCGGGATCGACGCCAGCACCTGGCCATTCTTTGGATCGATCTTCTGGATGCGATCCTCGGCGATTTGATAGAGGTGCTGGCCGTCGAAGGCCGTTCCGGCGTGTGCCGCGACCTCGATCGAGCGCACCACTTTGCCGCTTGCCGGATCGAAGGCGTTCAATCTGTCGCCTGAGGCAAACCAGACATGCTCACCGTCGAAGGTAACGCCGTCTACGTGGTCGACACCCGGAAAGGGTCCGTATTCACGGAGGATTTCGGCAGAGGATCGTTCCATAATTCCATCCTAGTAGCCCGGCAGTGGACCGGGGAGTAACAAGATTGTCGGGAAACCCGGCAGCGGCGGGGTCATCCAGCGACGCGCCCGTCCGCGGCCGAACGACTGCACCTTGCCGGCCTGGGCGAGCTGCTCGAGCGCCCGCTGCACGGTACGCGAACTGGCTCCAAGCGCAATCGCCAGGGCCGAACTCGACCAAGACTCGCCGTCAGCGAGGAAGGCGAGCACGGCGGCATGCTCTTCTTCGACGGGCGGCGCCAGCACGACGACCTCACCTGCGCGGCGCGGCGCCAGCGCAAACCCCCGCTTCGTTGCGCTCACATCGGCCAAGCTACGAAGCTCCGCGCGAAGCCGCCCGACTTCGACCCGTAACCGTGCGCGATGTGATTCATCCGCGTCCTTTCCGCGGAAAGCGCGCGCGATAAGCGTCGATCTTGCCACGTCCCCCGGCCAGGCTTCGGCCAGCGCGCGGGCCAGCGCGAACAGCACCGGGCGGGTCGCCAGCGAGACGACCGTATCTGCTACCCGCACCACATTGCGGCATGCATCCACCACGAGCGCCCCCGACGCCAGAAGCGCTTCGACTTCATCGAGCAGGAGAGGCCGTTCCTCACCACGGGCGATAAGGCGTGCCGCCGGCGTATCCAGCACCACCGATGCGCTCTCCACCTCCGCGATCAGCGCGGGGATGCCGGACGCGGGGGCGCCCAGCCCCCCCCCCGCCCGGCCGGCGGCGCGGGCCGCTCGCGGGGGCCGCCGGGGCGCGGCGGGCCGGCCGCACGCCGCCGCGCGGGGCGCCCG